>SZPB01000380.1 GCA_030263535.1 Cytophagia bacterium CHB2 | reverse complement strand
GACAAATGAAGCGCTGATTGTGAGCGGTGAACTCGAATTGGTTGGTACCCTTGGTGGAGAAAGTTCCTATAATCCGCTTCGTTTTGCCCTGGCTTATCACCCGAATGACACTCTTCAGTACGCGTTAACCGACTCTGCTCGCTGGATAAGAGCACCTGGCTCCGGCTATATTTGGTGCCCAAGAACAGGTGCAGGTGTCGTAGCCAATGGCGCTTGGGGCAGTGGTACAGTCGGTGTCCTTAATAATGGCAAGCCAATGGCGCTTGGGGCAGTGGTACAGTCGGTGTCCTTAATAATGGCAACTGGAACAGTACCAACAGCAATGGTGGGCCGGCACTGGCGACCATACTTCAAGCTCCACGTAATGCCCAAATGATCCCGGGAACCTACAAGTGGGCCATTTCAGTTCATGCCGTGAATGATACGACCAACGAAATCAGATGGTATCTGATTGAGCAAGATACCAAGTACTGGTTTGGCGGTGTTATCGCTGGTCCGGCGGTAACGCATCAACTCAACGCGATTAACTTCAACGTCAATACCGGCGACTGGACCGAAGTCAATGTACTTGCCACTCAGGTCGATTATGGCGCTCCGATCACTGTTCCGGCAGCACCGTTTGAAGCATACTACCTTGATCAATGGGGTAGAACAACCGAGGGATTTGGAAACGCCTGGCCGCATGGTATGCTGAATGATGAAAACACGCCTGTTGGCAATGCCAGCATAGCCGGCGTCCAGCCGATGCCCGCGGGAACCAATGGTGCGTCGTTGCGCGGCGGCTTTGGCCAGGATGTTACTATTCCGTCAGAAGAAGCCCTTGTGGTTTGGGGTCAACTGGAATATGTTGGCGGCGGTATGGGAAGCGTCTATACACCGCTTCGTTATGCACTAACTTATATGGATAGCCTGACGCTGAGGTATCAATACACAGATTCAGCGCAATGGGCACATGTTCGTACTGGTGCTGCTCAAAATCATCATTACGGCTACGAGTTTACGCCAAGAAGCGGCACCGGTGTGCAGGCGAATGGAGCTGGCGGAAGCGGTTCGGTCTGGGGCGTAAACAATGGCAACTGGGCGAGTACGTTTAGCAATAACGGCGGTATTATAGGCCCAGTGGTCAACCAGGCGCCTCGCAATGCGGAGATATCCGTGGGGACTTATAACTGGGCGATTTCGGTTCAGGCGATCAATGACACGACAAACGAAGTGAGATGGTATCTGGTTAAAGAGGATAACAGCTACTGGTTTGGCGGTACTGTTATGGCTCCAGCCCTAACGGATAAATTCAATGGTATTGCTTTTTGGTTCAGTGGTGGTGAAGTCACTCAATTTAACGTCCTTGACGTTCAGGTTGACCTTACTGATCCGATTGAAGTGCCGGTGGCTCCGTTTGAGGCGTTCTATGCTGATGCTTGGGGCTTCAGTGGCGGACAAATAGGCGGTTGGAGTTTCGAAGCAGGAGACGTGACGGGCAACGCTGGCATGGGAGGCAATGCTCCGAACACTGGCTTGGCCGCATTGCGCACCGGATTTGATGCGCTCACGCCCTTGGCTGGCGCAGGAAATGCGTTGCTGGTGAGCGGCAGCATTGAATTTGTCGGCGGTGGTTTCGAAGCAGCTAACAGCTTCCGTTTCGGTATCTTTCATAGCGACAGCGCCGGCTCTGTAATCACAGACGCTACGCCGGACAATGGCGATTCCACCCGTTGGTCAGGAACGGCCAGGGCTCATAGCGGCTATCTGTTTGTACCGCCGAGTGGCAACAACCCGCCGGCGACTTGGGCCGGAAGCCTGTCCGGTACTTCGGGCGCTGTCGTGAACGGCACGTGGTACAATACCGACGGCGCTAGTAACTATGTAATTTCAAAATCTCGATTCAGCCGAAAGCATCTGGAACCAACGATGTGCGGTTTATCATCGAAAAAGAGGACAAGAGCTATGCGTTCTATGGCGCATTCGATGACAATCACGCCCCGTTGGTAACGAACAAATTCAACTCCGTGGCTTTTGCACTCAGCGCTGGCAACACGACCACAGCACTGAATGTGGTTGATGTTTATATTGACAAGGGAGATCCTATTGACGTTCCAACCAGCGTCCAGGAAACACACGGTGAAGAGATCCCGACGGATTACGTTTTGAACCAAAACTATCCCAATCCGTTCAATCCAACGACTACGATCGAGTTTGGGTTGCCGAAAAACGGCGAGGTGAAACTCACAGTCTATGACCTTTCGGGTCGAGTTGTCAAAAACTTGACAGCGGGCAATTTCAAAGCCGGCTATCACAAGATTGAGTTCAACGCCTCGAATCTCGGTTCCGGTATTTACTACTACAAGCTGACCTCTGGAGATTTTGTGAGTGTCAAGAAATTGATGCTCTTGAAGTGACCTTGCTGGTTTTTCATGCTGTAATCCTGTTCATGAGTAAAAAGGCAGCCTGTCCGTCGTCCCGGGACAGGCTGTTTTTTTCAGGGTGTATTCATGCGGCGTTTTTTTGAATGGAATAATGATGAAAAAGAACCTGAATCATTTTGAAAAAGTAACGTGCCGTTGGCTTCCTGCTTATACTCTGCTCCTGCTGTTTTCCGCTCATGTATATGCCCAAACGGATACGGTGCAGACCAATGTCCCCCCACTTAAAAATGTCTATGCGAATGATTTTTACATCGGCTGCCTGCTCTCATATCCTCATGTCGGTTTTCCGGACGACCCGCCGGTGCCGGGCCAATCAGCAGTCGTTGCCCCCCAAGGCGGGAACTTGATCAAGTTCCACATGAACAGCATGTCGCCCGGCAATAACATGAAGCCGCAATACACCGTTGACATTGCGGCCAGCGCCGTGGCCTATAATGCGGCCTCTCCCGGCGCGGCACGCGATTCCGTTGACGTAAACCCGGTAGTCAGATTTAATGGAAATTTGATTGCGCAACTCAACTGGGCGAAGCGACAGGGCTTCACCTTTCGCGGGCATACATTGGTGTGGCATAGCCAGACGCCCGGCACAGCCTTCTTTCGTTCCGGCTACTCCAATGGCGGCGCGCGGTTGAGCAAAGAAAAAATGACCGCGCGCATGGATAATTATATCAAAGAAGTCATTCGATTACTGCACGAAGGCTGGCCGGGGTTGCTCACCGCAATGGATGTGGTGAACGAAGCCGTCAACGACAACGGCGCCGACCGCACCACGGACAGCGAGTGGTACGTCACCTTCGGCGATAACAGCTATTTGATGAAAGCCTTCGAGTTCACCCGCAAATGGACGGTTCATTACGGCGAAACACAAATCAAACTTTATTACAACGACTACAATACCCATAATCCTGCCAAAGCAAACGGCATTGTGCGGATTTGTACCCCGATTTTTCAAGCCGGATACTTGGATGGTATCGGCATGCAGGATCACGACGGGCTTAACTCGCCAACTGCCGCGCAGTGGATTGCTTCCTATAATAAATTCGACCCAATTTGCACAGAAATGGCGGTAACCGAGTTGGACGTGAACCCCGGCAGCGGCACGCCGACGCCGGCGATTTTGACGACGCAGGCCAATCAATACGCCATGCTCTTCAAATGTTTTGTCGAACGGAGCTTCCGGTCGGGACGCGGAAAAATTGTCAGTGTCTCCAAAGATGGTCTGAATGACCAATACGCCTTCGTTCGCAATGCCTCGCTCTGGGACGATCGCTATCAATGCAAGCCCGCGTTTTTTGCCGCAGTGAATGTCGGCCTCAATTATAACGCCTTGGACTCGCTCATTGCGCACGCCGATACTTTGAAAGAGAATGAATATACCGCCGGCTCGTGGGCAAATTTTGCGGCGGCACTGGCTTCGGCAAAAAGCGCCATGGCTCAGAACTATTCGCCTGCCGTATCGGCAGCCGATGCGCTGGGCAACGCCAGGAATAGTTTGACGGCTGCGATTGCAGGTTTGGTGAAGATTATCACCGGCGTCAGAGAGGATAATGGGCATCATCCGGAAGTATTTGCACTCAGTCAAAATTATCCGAATCCATTTAATCCAACGACCCAGATCAATTATTCGCTTCCGCATGACGGTTACATTTCACTGAAGGTTTATAATTCTCGCGGCGAGGAAGTGGCGACGCTATTTGAAGGCATCCAGCTTGCGGGGAATCACGTTGCTCCATTTGACGGCCGCGGGCTGGCGAGCGGTGTTTATCTGTATCGTTTGAAGACGGACCGCTTGATGATGACAAGGAAACTCATGGTATTGAAATAGTATCAAATGACCAGAGGATGGTCTAAGGGATTAGTAGGTTTGCGTTTATCAGGCATTTTCCCAAAGCATGCTTGGTATTAAAGGGAGGACCTCCGTTCTCGGGTGTCCTCCACCATGCTTCGGGGTCCGGTTATCCCTGGGCGGGTCGCTCGCCAGCGTTGCCCGCTTGTGTTTCACCGGACATGCGCAATCTATCACTTTGCGGATTTGAGTCAAGCGATTTATCGGTTTGTTCTTTGACCGTGGTTGAGCGGCGCACTTTCTCGGGCAAGAGATCGATATACTGCTGCACCACGCGCTTGGAAAGTTGCGCGAGCTGTGAGATCTTTTCGAGATCGGTGATGCCGTGCTGCCACACCATCTCGACACGATGATAATCGCGAATGTAGCGATCCACGGCTTCGTTGGAGTGATAGGTCTTCAGCGCGATGTCGGGCGTGAGATGGCCTTCGAGATAAAGCGTGATGATCTCGCGTTTGTGGGTAATGGCACCGGAGAGATCGTGAATGTTGCCGCGCGTGGGCAAAAGTTTCTTGCCGTCTTTTTGAATCTCGTTGACGTACTTGCTCACCACCGCATCGCATAACCCCAGCAAGATGGCGAGATCGAGTTGGGTGAGCAACGCGCCCTGATCGAACGCTTGCTCAACCCAGCGCACGAGCCGTTTCTTGCGCAGGGTTTTGGAATCGAAGCCATGCGCGATGTGGGCGATATCGTCGGTGACGAAGGAGAGCACGATGGGTTTCATGCGCGTGGCGGCAATGGTTTTACCGCGCTGCGGATATTCCTCGACCGGCACCGCCATCCACACGAGTTGACCGTAGTGAATGTGATGCAGATCGTCATCGAGCGTGGTGACCAAGAAATAATCGTCGATGAGTTTGAGAATGTCATCAATGATGGCGCGCGCGGTGACTTCGCCCTTGTCGTAGCCGTAATGATGCAGGAAGCGATAGAGCAGAAGTTGTTGTAAACTCTTGTCTTTGAGCCGGCGAAATTTCTTGAGTTGAATTTGTTCTTTGGTCAAGGGCTTACTCATGGGAATCACCTCCTCGGCTTTGTTGAGGTGGAGATTTTTTTTTCGCCGCCGCACCGGGTTCCGTGGGCGTTAAGAGATCGTGCAAGCGTTGATTATCTTGCTGCTGGTAAGTTTGATAGAGTTGTAGGTATTCGCGCACGAGGCGATCGGAACGTTTGGCGATCAGGCGAATCTGTTGCGGAGAAAACTTCTGACGGTGCAGCGTGGCGATTTGAATGAAGTCGGCGAGATAGCGTTTAACGCTGACTTCGCTGTGATTGGTTTGGCGCTCGATCTCGGAGAAGGTGTAACCTTTGAAGTACAGATCGAGGATGATGGTTTTGTGGGAGAGGCCCGGCCCCATGTCGTGCTTGGTGCCGCGCGTCATGATGAAGAGGCCTTGGCGGCGCAGCTGCTGCACGTCGCGGCGCACGGTTGCGGGACTGGTGGTGAGCAACATGGCCAAGTCTTCGAAGCTCAACAGGCCGCCTTGCTCATAGGCTTGTCGTGAGAGACGTGCGAGACGGTGGCGGCGCAAACCGGCGAGACCATAGTTGGCGAGCGCTTCCAGATCAGAGTTGAGGTCGATGAGCTTGAGCCGTGTGGTCACTTTGCGGGTCATGCGAATGTGCTTGCCGGCCGGCTCATGGCTGGCGACAGCTTCGTAAGCGATCTCGCCGGTGGAAAGCGTGACATTGGCATGTTCCTGAAAGTAGAGGGCGAATTGCTGATAAAACGCTTCCGCGATGATGGGAGTGAGGTTGAAATCCGCGGCGAGCTTTTGGACAATGGCGGCGCGGGCATCTTTAGATTTCAATCGCAAGATGCCATAGGAACCTTGTGGATCAGCCATAAGAATGCTCCTTTCTGGATTGTTAGTGTAGATTCAACAGAAAGATAGCTGCTCCTATGGTCATATGATACAAACTTTAAATAAGCGCTGGAATGATCATGTCGCGGCTCGAGCACAAAACAAGCTCAGTAAAAAGCATCATTCTCGTTCTGCTTGCGTGGATACCGCAACTTGCGCAAACCGCGGCGACCGGCGCCGACAATGTCCATCGGCAGCGCATTTCTATTAATGAAGATTGGCGCTTCTATAAGTATGATTCGATGGCAAAAGCAGACGAGCTGATCTACGATGTGCGTCCGGAGGTCAAAAACAATAAGGATGATAAACCTGCCGATGCCAAACCAACAGAGGCAGTGGAGGTCGAAACGACCCAGAAAATGCTCAAGCCCTGGATCATGCCGACCGGCAATGATTTCATCAAAGACCCGGCCAGGCGCTATGTCCGTCCCGCAGGCAATCCCGGCGGCGATTTCCCTTTTGTGCAAAGTAATTTTGATGACAGTTCCTGGGAGCGCGTGAATCTGCCGCATGACTGGGCGATCAAGGGGTCTTTTTTTGAGGGACAAGACGCCGAAGTCGGCGGTGGCATGGGGCGCTTGCCGAGTCACGGCGTGGCCTGGTACCGCAAGAAGCTCGACATTCTGGCGTCCGATGCCGGCAAATCCATCTTCCTCGAGGTGGACGGTGCGATGTCTTACGCTATGGTTTGGTTGAACGGAAATTTAGTAGGCGGTTGGCCATTCGGTTACGCCTCATGGCGCGTCGATCTCACGCCCTACATCGTACCCGGTAGTGAAAACCAACTGGCCATCCGCTTGGACAATCCTAATCACTCCGCGCGCTGGTATCCTGGTGGCGGCATCTACCGCAACGTCTGGTTGACAAAGACCAATCCCGTTCATGTTGGGCAATGGGGCACTTTTGTGACGACGCGCGAGGTTTCCAAGGCTTCCGCAACGATCAATCTGGAAGTCACTATCGACAACGACTCGAAGGATGACGCTACCGTCACGGCGGTTACACAAATCTTCGCTTTGAATGCAGATGGTAACAAGTTCGTAGTTGCGCCTTCTCCGCCCCGCATCCTAAAAACTAAGGAACGGCGGAGCGGGGCAGGCGCCGAGCGTGCGGAACAAACAAGAGTCTCAAGTGATCCGCGCAGTTCGTTCCCTCCACAGGGTTCGATGCCTGAATACATTACTACAAACAAGGCAGGCGAGGCGGTTGCTACTTTCGCAACCTTGAAAACGCAGGTTGGGGCGGGAAAGAGAACTAAAGTCGAAGGCTCCGTTACGCTCAAAAATCCCAGCCTGTGGGGACCGCCGCCCACGCAGATTCCCAATCGCTACGTGGCGGTGACTACCTTATTACGGAATGACAAACCAATCGATCTATACGAAACCCACTTCGGCATCCGCTCACTGCGTTTCGAACCGGACTCCGGCATATTCGTCAATGGCGAGCTCATCAAGATCAAAGGCGTCAACCAGCATCACGACCTCGGCGCCTTGGGTGCGGCGTTCAACACGCGTGCAGCCGAGCGCCAGCTTGAGATTCTCCGAGAGATGGGCTGCAACGCGATTCGCACGGCACATAACCCGCCTGCTCCCGAGTTGCTCGAATTGACGGACCGCATGGGTTTTCTGGTGATGGACGAGGCCTTCGATGTGTGGGAACGGAATAAGACGCCGCTCGACTTTCACCTAATCTTTCCGGATTGGCATGAACAAGACTTGCGCGCGCTCGTTCGACGCGACCGGAATTGTC
>SZPB01000379.1 GCA_030263535.1 Cytophagia bacterium CHB2 | reverse complement strand
GCGGCTCAAGTCATTGGTGAGATCTTCGCGCACGAAACGTTCGGAGAGCAATGCGTAATCGATGCGGCCCAGGCGCTCGAGCGTCAAATCGCGCAAACTGCCGCGCACGGAATCGCCGACGAGCAGCGCGCCGGTGAGTACGGCGGTGGCCACGGCTGCGCCGAGCAGCACCGCGAGATGGAGGCGCCAGTAATAAATCAAACTGGAACGCATGTTCCCTCCCGCAGCTCAAAGCGCCGTTGAAAGCGCCCGGCGAGATCGAGGCTGTGCGTGACGGCAATGAGAATGTTTTGTTCGTCGCGATGTAATTCAAACAACAACGAGGCAACGGCATTGGCGGTATTGCGGTCGAGATTGCCGGTGGGCTCGTCACAAAGCAGCAAGCTCGGGCGATTGATCAAGGCCCGCGCAATGGCCACCCGCTGGCGCTCGCCGCCGGAAAGCTCGGCCGGGTGATGCTCGAGCCGCGCGCCACGTCTGACGCGCTTGAGCAGCATGCGGCCGCGTTTTTCAGTATCCTGCGAGGCGGACTTGAATGCCAGCGATGGCAGCAGCACATTTTCCAGCACGGAATATTGCGGCAGGAGATGATGATCTTGAAACACGAAACCGATGACTTGATTGCGGAATTTTGCCAGCTCTGGCTCGGAGAGGGAAAAGGGCGACGCACCGTTGATGGCAATCGTTCCGGATGAAGGCTGATCGAGCGTGCCGATCAAATGCAACAGCGTGCTTTTACCCGAGCCGGAAGGCCCGAGAATGGCGAGCGATTCGCCTTGCTGCATGGTGAAAGAAACGTCGCGCAAGACCTCGATGTTGCGGGTTCCATTCCCAAAGTTTTTATAGATATTGATTAACTGAAGTGAAAGCTGACTTGAGTCTTGTGTTGCCATTCTCCATCCTTTATCGTCGATCTTCGGAAGCGGGCGCTTCCTGAATTTTCTCTGCAATAAAATCCGGTATCGGAATGGCTTTGAGCTTGTTGCCGGATTCGATGACGCAACACGCCGAGCTGACCTGCCCGCGCGCAATCATTCTTTCGCCGTGCTTGAATTCGAATTTGTACGTCATCGATTTTGTGCCCTTGCGCGCCACGGTCAGATGAATATCAAGAATGTCTTCGAATTTGGCGGGGCTTAAATATTCACACGAAGCGGCCAGCCGCGGCCAGCCGATTTTTTTGCCGTCGATGGTCATGTCGACGCTGGCGCCGAGCGAGCGCAAGAATTCGTGCTCGGCGGTTTCCATAAAAATAAAAAAGCGGGCAAAGTGAACGATGCCCGCCAAATCGGTGTCTGCGAATTCAATGCGGCGCTGGGTGTGAAATTCATGGAGCATGGTTGGATCATCTAACAAATGCGATTTTATCGTAGCGGGAGATAATGTATCTGGCCTTCCCATTCGCCATCAAGACTGCATTCCGCGATTAACAGTAGGTCGTTGATCACCTGACCAACCGGGAGGCATAGCCGACTTCAAATACACCAGGCATCCGTAAGCCAGTTTTGATGCGGGCATAAGCATAATGCGTTATCGTGGTGACATCGTGCGTTAATAGTACTCGACCTTGTTGCGCGGCCCACTCCAGCTCGGCTCGATCATCCGCACCCGACAAACCAGCATCCTGAATTCGGACAATATCGAGTTCAGGGTTTCGACGCATCAAACCACGCAGAATATCATTATTGAAGTTTTCATCAGCAGCGAGCGCGATCATAACTTATATACTTCCATTCTGCTGCCGTGATATTAATCGCTCACGCACACCGGTGGGATCGAAGCGTCGCTCATTCTGCCCACGTAGATCGGTTGCTAACTTTTGCCTGCGTTGCAGATAGTTTTCTACTTCAGCAGGCCGCCGAAGATAATATCCGATAACATAGTACACATCCGAAAGGGAAACCGTAGGATATTGCTGCACAATTTCTTCCGGGGTTGCTCCAAGATTAAAGGCAGATACTATCGTATCCAGCGTTACACGTGTCTCGCCAACTCGTACAACGCCGTCTTGGTCCTCTCGAAGGGGAATTTTTTCGGATGCTTGTGTTATAATCATGCTATTTCCTCTGACAACAAATTCCAGCGACTCTAATTTTCCAACAAGATACTAACCTTGAGCAAGACTGGCAAGATTGAATTAGTTCTTAGTCTCGATGGCTTGTCTTGCTGCTGGCTTTAGCGGCGCCGGTGCCGGCTTATACATCGTCACCAAAAATCCGCCCAGCGCTGCGAGCAAAATCCCTGCGATGAATTGCCAGCGCAGATTCTGCCAGCCGCCGGCCGGCGGATGCAGCAGCGCTACCAGGGCATTCACCACTGGCGCACCAGCAAACACAATCGACATCACCACGCTGGGCGTGCCTTTGGCGCCGAAGGCAAGCAACACGCAGAATGCGCCCAGCGCGCCCACGGTTCCGGCAAGCAACGACCACAGCATGCCTTTGCCGGTGAAGCTCCAGGTCGCGCCGTTTATGGACAAAACGATCAGCGGCCCAATGACAGCAGTGATCAGATAAGCAATACCCACGAACAAAAATGCTTTATAACGGCCGTTGACGGAATCCGCCATTGCCATTTGGCCGGTGTGCAGCAAAACGCCGTAGAGTCCCCATGAAACAACCGTCATGAGCGCGAAGATCAACCAGGTCATGCCCGGCTGTTGCGCTTCGGGTGTTGCCATGTATTTCTCCTCAGAAGATTGAAGCGGGAAGTTTGATGATTAAAGAATTGATTGGCGATTTAAGCGAGAACCGTTTCTTTCGCAACCATCGATCTTCCCTTTTCTTGCGTTGATTCTTTCAAATACTGACGGTAGACGGCGAGCGTTGCTTCTGCCATGGTCTCGTCGCTGAAATCGCGATGCACCGCAGCCTTGCCCTGCCGCCCGAGCTGTCTGCGGCGCGCGGCATCGTTGCGCAACGCCAAAATTCCTTCGGCGAGCGCGGAGGCTGAATTCGGTTCCACCAGAATGCCGCCGCTGCTTGCGTGCAGCAATTCCGGGAAGGCGCCGTGATGCGGCTGCACCACGGGCACGCCATTCGCCAGCGCTTCCAAGACGTACAAGCCTTTCGGCTCCTGGTAAACGGTGGGAACAGATAACAAATGCAGGCTTTGCAGGAAGTTTATCTTTTCAACGCGCGTGACTTCACCGGCATACTCAAATGCCTCACGCAGCCTCGAGGCCTGAATCTTCTTTTGAATATCCGCAAAATATTTTTGATCTTTCGGACTGAGATAACCGGCGACTTTGAGCTTGAAGGCGCCCGGCTGAAAATTTTCCGCCAATTGTTGCATGGCTTTGACGAGCAGGTGCAATCCTTTTTCGGGGCAAAGGCGCGCGAGGTAGCCGACGACGAAAGTCTTTTCACTGTTGGCCTCGGGCGCGTTGCCATGATCGCGCAAATTGATGCCAAGCCTCACGACATGAATTTTTTGAGCAGGAATATCGAGATAATCCGCCATGTAATCGGCATAATACTGGCTGGTAGCGATGAAACCATCAATCTCACGCGCCCGCTCACGCAACAGCTTTTTTGCCTGTGATTTGTAAGGCTCGATCAATTCGTCCAGAAAAAGATCTTCACCTTGCAATGCGCATAAAACCGGCACGCCCAACGCTTTCTTCAACTCATGCGCCATGCCCACAAACATGGAGTTGGTGAGCTGCACCAACTCCGGGCGGTAGGATTCTTTGAGCCATTGCGCCAGTTTCTCCAGCTCTTTTTTTTGATGCCCTCCCTCCCCGGCGAGCACGGAAACCGTGAGGCTGCCCAAATCTTTGGCGTTGGTGGAGGAGCTGAAACGGGAAACCCAGTTCAACAACGCGCGATTGTTGAGCAGCCGGTCGATCACCCACGGCGTGCGGCGAAACAAGGAAAATTTTTCCTGCAAATAGACGTTGATGCCGCCGTAGAAAATATCATTGACGGCGACATTGGCCTCGTCGGTGCGCAGCGGCGTGTAGGTAGGAATCAGGGCGACTTCGTGGCCTTTTTTCAGCAGGGCAGCGGCGAGGGTATTGTCATGCAGGCAACTGCCGCAGTACATGCCAGCGGCGCCGGCGGCGATATAGGCGATTCGCATAAGAAATTCACATATTTTGAAAAACAGCGGCCTGCTACCGCAGCTTTTGTCTTCTACCAAAAAATATTTTGTTGGCGATCACGTTTGATCTCCCACCATGCAATGCCCGCAGATGAGAGCCGCAACACGCAGCCCATTCGTGTTTCTTTAGTCTTGAACTTTGGATGGCGCAGAAAACGACGAATAAACGAAGCCGTTTCTTGCACCGGCCCGGTGATGATCACGAGGCAATAATTCAGGTGGCAAAGCCGCGGCCGAAAAAAGCCGAGGTCTCGGGTAAAAAATGTCATTTGTTTGGCATTATGCAGGTAACGCAAAATCTCTTGTTGATCATCCCATTCCGGTCTTCCAATTTCATGCCCGATTTGCCGAAAACGGACGCGCTTTTGCTGGAGTTTCTCGACTTCGTCCTCGGGAATATTATGGTCGAGGACAATCATGCCGCAACTCTTGCCTTACCGGCGATCTCCTTGACGATTCCGCGCTTGACAAAAGACAAGGCTTCCTGCACGGCCTCTGTTGTAATGATGTCGCGATACTGTTGCGCAACCTTTTCCGGTGTATAACCCGCTTGCAAGAGCTCCAGGGCGTCTGAGACAAGTATACGCGACCCTTTGAAGATCAGGCGACCGCCGCAAACGCGGGTATCTACCGCCAGATGTTTACCAATCTCGATTCGTGCCATTTCATCATCCTGTGTTAAAAGTTCCCGCCGGCTTTTCGTCCGCGCCCGCAGCGATGTAGGCGATTCGCATAAGGCTTGCAGCGTGTGCCGTCAATGGCGGTTATGAAATGGGCATTTTTTCGGTCCGCGAGGAAACCTCTTTTGCAGAAATATGCCCATCCGTCGCGAAAAATTTGTCAAGCGTCGATTGCTCCGGCGGTTGGGTCAACAGCGAGCCGATGATCATCGCGGCAGTCGAGGCAGCCAGAATTATGGCGACTGCCATGATACCGCTGTCTGTAACAATGCCCGAGCCTTGCGAGAAAAAGTAGATCCACAAAACCGCCACCGTCACGATTGAAGCCATGGCGCCGTATTTCGTGCTGCGTTTCCAAAATAAAGCCGCTGCCACGATGGGAAAAAGCGAGGCATAACCCGTGAATGACCAGACGCCAAGCTTGAAAATGCTGCGATTCGCGACGAGTGAGAGCAGAAAGCAAACCGCCAAAATGCCCACCACGAACAATCGCCCGATCAGCACCTGCTGCTTGTCGCTCATTTTGTCGTGAAAGCCGTAGTGCCGCACGATATCGTTCGTGAACATGCTGCCGAGTGACAGGGCCTGCGAATCAAGCGACGACATAATCGCCGCCAGCACGCCAGCGGCGAGCATGCCCGCCAGCACATCGGGAGAATATTTGGCGATGACGCTGATCAAAACCGAGTTTGCCGCCGGGCCTTTGAGATCAGGAAAATCGATCGTGCCCATGATGCCAAGCAGCACGCTGGGCACCCAAACCGCCATAATACAAAGCGGGTAAAACGGCAGTATAGTGCGAAATGCCGTGGCGCGTTTGGCGGTGAGCCAGTGCATGAACATGTGGGGGAACATGCCCACGGAAAGCGGCACGCAGGTGTAGGTCAAAAATTGCAGCGGCTTGATTTTGTCGCCGCGCATCAACAGCTCGGGATTTCTCTCGGCAACGATATTGAGCGCGCCTGTCAATCCGCCCAATTTGTTGACAATCACATAAAACGCAATGACGCCGAAGCCCACGAACACAATCGTTTGCAAAGTGTTGACCCAGGCGGTGCTGCGCATGCCGCCATACGTGACATAAATCAAGATCACCGTGCAGATCAACAAACCGCCGGCCCATTCGGGAATTTGGCCGTTGGTGATTTCACGCAAGGTGACTGAGCCGCCAATGACGCCGACGAGCAAATAGGGAATCATCAACGCGCCGAGCACGATGAACAGCATCAAGCCGACGGCATCCGAATTCCAGCGTTGACGGAAGTATTGCGCCTGCGTCA
>SZPB01000378.1 GCA_030263535.1 Cytophagia bacterium CHB2 | reverse complement strand
AGCACACCGACGATTTATCGCGGCAAGAGCCGTGACGAGTTGATCACAAATGCGCCCAAACACATTCGCGGCTATGATCCCTTGACCGGCAAGGAACTTTGGCGATTTGCCAATGACGAGCTGATCGTCCAAGTGCCGACGCCGTTCATCGCGCACGAGATGTTTTATCTCACCGGCGGCTGGCCGGGCGGAAGGCCAATCAAAGTGTTGCGGCCGAATGCAAGCGGTGACATTTCCTTGGAGGAGGGACAAAACGCCAATGCGCACGTGGCGTGGAAATCCGAACGCGGCGGGCCTTATGTTCCAACGCCGATCGTTTATGGGGATTATCTTTATTCCTGCACCGATAAGGGCGTGTTGACTTGTTTCAACGCGAAGACGGGCGAGCAAATTTATCAGCAGCGCATCAACGAGCAGAGTATCGGCTTCAGCGCTTCGCCGGTGGCAGCCAATGGTCACTTATACTTTGCCGGCGAGGACGGCGAAGTTTACGTGATCAAAGCCGGTCCGCAATACGAGCTGCTTGCCATCAACCCGATGGGCGAAGCGATGATGGCGACCCCGGCGATTGCGGACGACATGCTCATTATTCGCGGCCGGCATCATGTGTTCGGCATTGCAGAACGGAAAATGTAGATGATGATTCAAACCATTATAATTTTGCTCGCTGCGGCGGGTCTCTCTTTTGTTGATCAAAGCAAATGGGAAGAACGGCACGACTTTGCGAAATACTTCAAAGAGGCCGGAGTCGAAGGCGCGTTTCTGCTCTATGATTTGAAGAACGACAAGTATCTTGCGTACAACTCCGAACGTTTGCAGCAAGGCTACGTGCCGGCCTCGACTTTCAAAATTCTAAACTCTCTCATTGCGCTCGAAACTGGCGTGATCGCTGATGAAAATGAAATTTTTAAATGGGATGGCACAGTTCGCGACGTGACGGCGTGGAATCAAGATCACAACATGCGCACCGCGATGAAGTATTCTGCGGTTTGGTTCTATCAAGAGCTGGCGCGTCGCATCGGCCTGGAACGCATGCAACACTACGTCGATCTGGCAGACTATGGCAATAAAAATATCAAAGGCGGCCTCGACAGGTTCTGGCTGACGGGCGACTTGCGCATTACGCCGCGCGAGCAAATTGCGCTATTGGTTCGGCTCCATCAAAACACCCTGCCGTTTTCGCAGCGTGCGATGGATATTGTCAAAAACATTCTAATCTTCGAGCAGGGCGAGGATTATGTCTTGCGTGCAAAGACGGGCTGGTCTAGGCAAGTCGGCTGGTTTGTCGGCTATGTGGAGCACGCCAAGAATGTTTATTTCTTCGCAACCAATATCGCCCTCCTGAAGCCAGAGGATGCCAAGACAAGAGTTTCGATCACGAAAGCCATCCTGCGTGATTTGAGTTTGATCAAGGAGTGAAGCACTTGCGCGCTACGCTTAAATCGAATTACAAAACTCAGCACACATAAACAAATTCAGAAAATTTATTTTCTCACCTTCTATCTCGGGAGCGATCAAACTATGAGAGCTTTATCGCGTTTCATTTTATTGTTATTCGTGCTTGTGGGATCAGTCGACGCAAGTGCTGGGCCTAAAAATTCCAATTGGTCGCAATGGCGCGGCTCGGACGGCACCGGCGTTTCATCCGAAACCAATTTACCTGCGGAATGGAGCAGCAGCAAGAACATCAAATGGAAAACGCCGCTTTCCGGCAGCGGCAATTCTTCGCCGATTGTATGGAATAACAGAATTTTTCTCACGGCAGAAATCGAAGGCGAGGTTGTCCCGGGCGCGCAAGCGGTCAAGCACATCATCGATGGCCAGGAATTCAAACATCCCGACGCGGTGGGCGCGGATCGCCAGCACACGTTCAAAGTGATCTGCCTCGATCGTGATACTGGCAAACTACTTTGGGAACAAACGGCCTACGAAGGCACGGTCTACGATGATCGCCATCGCAAGAGCAGTCACGCTTCGCCTACGCCGGCAACCGATGGACAATATGTTTTTGCCTACTTCGGCACCGAAGGCTTGTACTGCTATGATTTCAGCGGCAAGCAAATCTGGAAAACTTCGCCAGGCCCAATTGCCACTCTCGGGATGGGCACGGCCACGTCGCCGGTGTTGTTTGAGAATCTCGTCATCTTGCAATGCGACGAAGACAACGGCGAGAAATCTTTCATGGTAGCTTACGACAAAAAAACCGGCAAGGAGATTTGGAAAACGCCGCGCCAAGTGCAGGCGAGCTGGACCACGCCACTCATCGTGCGCACGCCGCAACGCGCGGAATTGATCACCAGTGGCAACGAGCTGATCATCTCGTATGATCCGAAAACCGGCAAAGAATGGTGGCGCACCAAAGGCCACGCCAGCAACGCCATCGCCTCGCCGCTGGTTGGGCACGGCATGGTTTTCATCTCTGCGGGTTTTCCACTGAAGCGCACCATCGCCATCAAGCTCGGCGCCTCCGGTGAATTGGACAGCCTGGATGCGAATATCGTGTGGCGCTACAACAAAGGCTCGGCCTACGTTCCTTCGCCGATACTCCTCGGGGATTACGTGTATCTGGCTTCAGATCGCGGCATTCTTACGTGCCTCGAGGCAAAAACCGGTGCCGTGGTTTATGAAGGCGGGCGACTTCCGATTCCGGCAACGTTCACGGCTTCGCTAGTGGCCGTTGATGGCAAAATTTTGATGATCAGCGAAGACGGCGATACGTTCGTCATTAAAGCCGGCCCGCAACACGAGGTGCTGGCGACCAACTCCATCGAAGAGCCGGTGTTCGCCTCGCCGGCAATTTCCAATGGCATGATTTTCATTCGTGGCGAGAAGCATTTGTATTGCATTGGCACAAGGTAATGGCAGAATGATTTGACGACAGAATGATACAAAAGCTTTTAATGATTCTGCCATTAAATCATTCTGCCATTCGCCGTTCTTTCGAAATTATCCTGGAATAGGAGAGCATAAATGAAATTTAGAATCACATTTCTCTGTGTAACCATGCTGCTCAACGTTTTCAGCCTTGCCGCGGACAAGCCCAATTTCAGCGGCACGTGGGTGCTGGATAAAGACAAGAGCTTCAGCAATCCCGCCGGACTCGAGCAGACCATGACCATCACGCACGAGAATGATCAGATCAAGCTCACCGGCAAACAAAAGACCACGCGCGGCGGTGAAGTCGATCTCAACGAGAGTTATACATTGGATGGCAAGCCAAGCGACTTCACGCCGCCGAATCCGCCGAATGCGAAAGGCAAACGCAAAGCCTCATGGCTTCGCAACAACAAAGGGATTCTCATTGAAGATGAAATTACTTCGACTTCTCCTGAAGGCCAGGAGGTGACGCAGCAGATCACCCGCAAATGGCAACTTTCGCCGGATGGCAGCACGCTGACGATTGATTACTACTTTGACGGCCCGCGCGGCTCCTTTGAAAGTAAACGTGTTTTTGTGAGGAAAAAAGACTAATGCATGAAAAAAATATGATCAAACAAATTTTTGCCGCCGCATTCACGTTTTGCCTCAGCTTGCCATTGCACGCGCAAATCATTCCCTTCGACTCGAACCGTTGGGAAATCGACGCCAAAGAAAGCCGTGTCGAAGAGTATCTTGGCCGGCCAAGCCTTTTTCTGAAGGGCGGATTGGCGCTGGTCAAAGACTCGAAATTTCTCAACGGCATTATCGAATTCGACATTGCCTTTTCCCCGGAACGCACTTTTGTCGGAGCCGTCTGGCGTGCACAGGACAAGCAGAACTATGAAGAATTTTATTTTCGTCCGCACCAATCCGGCAATCCGGATGCGAACCAATACACGCCCGTTTTTAATGATAATGCCGGTTGGCAGCTTTACTACGGTGAAGATTATGCGACACCGACACGCTATCGCTTCAATGAATGGATGCACGTGAAAATCGTTGTCGCCGGCAAGCAGGCGGAAGTTTACATCATGGACATGGAAACGCCTGCGCTTTTCATTCCCGAGCTTAAGTTTGAACCGGCCTCCGGCCAGGTCGGTTTGAGTGCAGGAAATAATAATCCGGCGCATTATTCAAATTTTTCTTTCACCGCTTCGGAGATGCCGGTGCTCAAGGGCAAAGCCAAACCTCCGAAGCCCGCGCCCAAGGGCGTGATCACGGCGTGGTGGGTTTCAAATGGTTTTCCTGAAAAAAATTTGCAGGGCAAATTTCAACTGGGCGAAGCTGACAAAACCGGATTGACTTGGAAGAAGTTGGAATGCGAAACGACCGGCATCGCCAATCTCTCGCGCTTGCTCCCGCTCGATGAGCAGAGCAACACGACATTCGCCCGCGTCATCATCAACTCTGAGCGTGAACAGATTAAAGAAATCAAATTTGGCTTCAGTGATCGCGTGCGCGTTTTTTTCAATGATCATCTGCTCTATGCCGGAACCGACAATTTTGTCTCGCGCGATTATCGCTTTCTGGGCACTGTTGGCTTGTGGGATGCGGTTTATTTGCCGTTGAAAAAGGGCCGCAACGAGTTGTGGCTGGCGGTTTCGGAAGATTTCGGCGGCTGGGGCATCGTCGCTGCTATCGAGGATGTGAACGGCGTCCAGATTCAATATTGAGAGCGGATGATGTTTCCAATCCGGCACTTTTCCACAAGCGCGATGATCCTTGCTCTGTTCCTCAATCTAATTTTCGCAGCCGCATCAAAATATGAATGGAATCAGGCGGGGGAGACTGATTCATTGACGGTCAGAAACGCGCACGCCATGGCTTATGACAACGACCGTGAAAAAGTGATGCTCTTCGGCGGCGCCGATGATCGCCGCGTGTTGGGAGACTTGTGGGAATGGAACGGCAAAACCTGGCACAAAATTTCTGCGAGCGGACCGGTGCCGAGAACGTTTTCGTCGATGGCTTATGATGGTGATCGCCAGCGCCTCGTTCTGTTCGGCGGCAATCGCGTGCTGTTTGGAACGGAGAATGACAAAGACACTTTTCTCGATGACATGTGGGAATGGGACGGTGCACGTTGGCAGATGATCAAAACCACGACGCCTCCTGCCCGCGCGGAAGCGTGCATGGTTTATGATAGCGCGCGTCGCCGTCTCGTGTTGTTTGGTGGATATAATGTTGTTGCCGGCAAAAGAACCCGTTTCGGCGATACGTGGGAATGGGATGGCAAAACTTGGGAACGAGTGAGTAATAGCGGACCATCCCATCGTAACGGTGTGACGATGACTTACGATCCCATTCACCGGCGCGTTATTCTTTTTGGCGGCAATGGCCCTTCGGGCGAAACCTGGACGTGGGACGGCAAGAGTTGGAGTGAAATAAAACCCGCCATTGCTGCAGGCCGCTTCAATAGTGTCATGGCATTTGATGAAGCGCGCCAACACGTGCTGCGATTCGGTGGCTGGAATGGCAAGACTCGCGTTGGCGATACGTGGATCTTCGATGGAATTATTTGGAAACAAATTGACGCCGCTGGGCCGGAAGCGCGCAATCATGCCGCGATGGTCTATGATGCCAAACGCCAACGCCTCGTGCTCTTTGGCGGCCACGACGGCGAGAGAGTTTTCGGTGATACTTGGGAATGGAATGGCAGCAAATGGTCGTGGCTGGCATTTCACGAACCTCGTCCGCGAGTAGATAACGGCCATTAGCAGTAAAAATGGAATGGCGTAGTATGTTTGAAAACAAAATTGTGCAAAGACAAAGTATGCGCGCTCAAAAAATCGCAACGTTGTTGCTCGGCATTTTCATTTTCGGTTGCAGCCCGGAAAAGCAATCTCCCGAATCGACCGGCGCAGATGCGTCGCCGGCTATGCGTTCTTATCAAAAGGCGCAAACGATTTTAAATGCCGGCATTGCCGCTTTGGGCGGCGCGGAAAAAATCAAAACGCTTAAAAATATTTCCATCGAGTATGAGGGCTTGCGCCACATGATCAATCAAAGCCGCAGGCCGGAAGGTCCATGGGATAAAGAGCCGTCCACCGGCAAAATCATCATCGACCGCAAAAATAATCGCCTGTACAATTTGAGCAGCAACTCCCATCCCGGCATCGGCGCCTTCGGAATGAGCTGGGCCATCACCGGTCGCGAAGGTTTTCATATT
>SZPB01000377.1 GCA_030263535.1 Cytophagia bacterium CHB2 | reverse complement strand
ATTATCCTGACCCAGGTGGGGGAATTAAGTTGACCCTGGGTGGGGGAATTATCCTGGCCCTAAGGCAAGAAGGTGGGGGAATTGTCGTGGCCCCCGACAGACCGCGCGCCGACCGCTTGTGCAGGGGGTGGGCTAGGATTGAATACTCATCGATGAGAACCGCCGCACAGACGCTTTAAATTTGCGGAGATTGCTGTCAAGGCGAGCAATCAATTCAATCTTCAGAAAGGTGACAATGCCAATCTATTGTCTATGCCAGTTTGAGCCTAGTCAAAAGTCACCTCTGTCATCAATCGTGCGGACAATCGTTTCCGAATCTGCACAACTCAGCGCACGACTGCCATTTTTCGCATTTTCCTTTCGTTTCCGGCGACCAGCTCAATGAAATAGACGCCACTCGCTATTGCAACACCGCGAGCGTCCCGGCCGTTCCATGTCATCTCATGATCGCTGGCGGGAAAAACACCATCCACCAGCGTTTTCACCAGACGCCCGCTCGCCTCATAAATGCACAGCGAAACGCGCTTCTCGTTATCCAGATGAAATCCGATCCTGGTTTCGGGATTGAACGGGTTGGGATAATTGGGATAAAGCGTGAACGATGAGGCCGGCGCGAGAGGCCGCGAAATGCCAATCGCAGGCCTTGCCAGGCCGTCACGATTCAGTTGTTCCTTTTCCAGCGTTGCCAACAAGGCAAAATCCGAATCCGGATGTTTTTGCAGCAACTCATCATAATAGTCGAGCGCATTTGTCAAATCCGTGGTCTCGGTATTGCCGCTTTTCAAATGATAGATTGCTCCCAATTGAAAAAGATAATGAGCTTCATCCGCAGCAGACTCACGGTTTTTCTGCAACAACTCTATGGCGCGGGAAATAGCGATTCCGAAATCACCGATTTGCATGAGAAAAGGCAGGCTGTGGCTGCTGGCGCTGCCGGCCAGCGCCGTGCCTTTGAAATCATCGATCAAATCATCCATGAGTCGATTGATTTCCGCATGGCGCCCCAATCCCTTGTAGCAGCGAATCAGACCGCTCACGCCAAAACCAACGTTGTCTGTCTCCGGGTTCTCGTGCAGCAATTTCAAATACAATTCGGCCGCGGCCTGTAATTCGTCGCGATTTTCCAGCGCATAGGCTTCTTTAAAGTCAATCAACGTTTTTGTCAGAGTATTGAATGGTTGTTGACTCGGCATGGTGGGAATCTCAGGCAGAACGGGGTCATAATCAACGCTGCCGTTGAGATCCTCGGGTTCGGCTTCAACCTCATGATTGGACGACCAATAGTTGCGCTCGGCCATGATCGTGCCGCTGGCGTTGAAATTTCCCACTTCATTTCCGCCATTGTCCTGAATTTCATTGTAACCATAATAGTCTTTAATGCCTCCCTGCTGAAAATCGACGCCGAGCGAGGGATAGGAAGTGCCCGCGGTGCGCACACCGTCGCCGCCATTGCTGTGAATGATATTACCGCCATAATCCGGCGAAGGAAGGATGCTACGAATAGTCGCATCGCTGTTGGAGTAGCAGTAAATGCCGTGTTGGGTATTGCCGGTGATGGTATTAAAGCCCAAAAAAGCATCCGCATTGTTGTAAAGATAAACGCCGTGATTAGAGTTGGATGATATGTTGTTGGACAAAATTTTCATGCTACCGGACCCTGAAGATGAAACAATATAGACGCCATAGGCATTGTCTTGTATCGTGGAATTCTGAATCGTGAACGGGCTGGAGTTTTCCGCCAGCAAGCCGAAGGAGTTGTCGGTGAGCGTTGCGTGATCGATGGTTACCATGCCGCTGCTGTTTTTGATACGAAGGCCATAGGTGGAATGGCGCAGCGTACAGTAATTCAAATTCGAGCTTGAGGTGGAGTTTTCAATCCAAATGCCGGCCCACGTGCCGGAGGCACCGCTGCGGTCAAAGGTGATGGGAGTGCCGGAGGCGCCGTTCCCCTGTATGCTGCCATTTATGATCAATTTCTTACCCGCAGCGAACAAAACTGTTGTACCCGCAGAAATGGTTAAGGTGACGCCGCTGTTGACTGTGATGTTTTCGCCCACATAAACCTGGCCAGACCAAGTGGTATTCGTAGTAATGGGGCCTTCCCAATAGTTCTGACGGATATCAAATTTCACTTTTTCGTTGCCGGCGCCGCTATATTGAATGTTGAGAATCGCCAATCCGGTTCGATTGCCGTTTCGATCTGCGGTGCTGGGTGTGGTATATGGCGTAATTTTGGTTATACCACCATTGGGGAAGAGGTCCGAAGCATCTCCATCGCGAATTGGGTTCAATGCCGTTCCTAAATTTGTGACAACATTATCCGCCGGTCGAATATCTGGTCCACTTGACCCTGCTCGCATGTAAGATATTAGCAATCCCTCATCGACCCCGGTGTCCGGACAGGAGGAGGGATCGATGATCTCATAATGAGTTATATTGCGCCGATGCTCCAACACAAAGTAGTCATTGGTTACGCCCGGGTTGGTCACAGGAATACGAATCGCCTGATTGGAAGACGTCATGGCACTCAACTCAACCGCTATTTGATCAGTTGTGACCATTGTAAAAGATAGCCAACCAGATAAAGATTTTTCAAATGCACTAGCCACATCACCGCTTCCGGTCGGAGGAATTGACCCAGCACCCGACATGAGATTCCAGCGATGCAGCCCGTTTCGGTGGCCAGAGTTCCACAATTGATGACCCAACTCGTGTGTAATAAGTTGGTGTGCGCCTTCTAGATTGTAGCAGTCCGTGCCGTAAACTCCAGAATTGTCAATCAGACTGCTAGAGCCAACTATGTCGGGCTCACTAGGGTCTGAAGCATCAGAAATTGTGATTGCTCCAGCAGAGAGGTTGGTTAGATAATCACCATCAGCGACACCTCCATAATGTTGGCCACTCCCACTGCCATAAGGGTATTTCGCCCGGGCCCGACAGACCAACATGATCATATCGACAACACCATCCGAATTATTATCCAAAGATCTCAAGTCATAATTATCGGCATACCACTGCAAAATAGCCTGGTTGTTGGCGCGCCAGTTTGCTTTGGAAGTATAATCTGGGCTTGCGTTAATAGCCGGCCCGCCATAAGTATGTTCATCACCATAAAGCCAGAGGTTCCCGTTCGACATGCGGTACCAATAAGCCGTAAGGCTATTGGGCTTGGCTGCGATGTCATTTTCGACGGTGCCGGCGTTATAAGGGGTAGGGATCAAAAATTCTCCACCCCAGCTTGGTGAAGGCGATGATGCGCTCCAACCTTCGGTCAAACAGTTTCCAGTATCAAAACTATCATCTGAGAATTTGAAATACAGTACCGCAACTTTAAAATTTTTCCCGGCAGGGTTGGGATTCACTCTGTTGATGATCGGTGCATTTTTACTTTTCCCGGCGAAGCCCTCACCTGCGTCCTCCGGTGTACCGCAAACCCATTCTACAGATTGCGCATAGGCACGAGTCAATACCAGCGCCAAAAGTATGGCGACGGCTGCGAAGCAAATACGATAAGCTTTCATGCGTTGCCCCTTTCTGTTTACAGGTAAAGAATCTTGAGTGTTTTGACAATCCGCTGAGATCTCAGCACAAGAAAGTAAACTCCCCTATTCAATTTTTTTCCATCGCTGCCACGACCGTTCCAAATCACAGTATGGTGACGGTTTAGCAAATTACCATGATGTAAGACGCTCACTTTCTGGCCCAAAATATTAAAAAGGTTGAGCTCAATTGCCTGCGACTGAAAACTCTCAATTTCTATTACGGCTTTATCATGTATTGGATTGGGATAGACACGCATTGATGGCTCTCGAGGTATATTCGGGGCCCCACTCTTGTGTTTGATGCTCAAAGATGTGCCATACTCGATGCCATTGATTTTTGCATATACTAGAGTATCAGTGCCATCTTTTGTTGGACCAATACCTTCGAAAAAGACCCAATAATAATTTTGGTCAAATACGACTGAGTCATCTTGACTAAAAAATCCTGATTGAACTTGCGCCCAATTTCGCAAGCCTTCCAAGTAAAAAGCTTTTCCCGTGTCGGTAATGGCGAAAGCGCCCAAATAGTCACCAATCGGGTATGTCCAGACTGAACCAGGACCGCCCCGGGTGTCGATCATGGGTAAGCCTTCATATGGCACAAATGGCGATTCGAAGTTGCGATAGACAATCATTGAATCCTTGTTATAATGATAGTAGCCGTAGTCAACCGGTACGGAGGGATTATCTAGTGATTTTGCCATAACTCGATATACCCTCAATGTGTCATCCACAAGACTATCAGATACTATCTCGAAACGCCGATCATCATAGAAGTCCGGGTTGGGTTTGTATTCCCAAATATTACCCACCTGCAAGGGAAAATAATCCGAGGCCTTACGCAATTGCGCATTCGCCCCTGAGCCTAAAACGATTATGCACACAACGAAGTAGATCGTTTTATGCATGGCATGCCTCCGTTAATTTTTTAACACAATGTCAATCTTAGTCAATGTTCTTGTGGATAGAATTCAGATCATGATGCTCAAAAGCCAGTATTATTTGGAGAAGAGAGAGTAGGGAGCGAATCTGCTTTTGCAATCTTCGATCTCTGTTTGAAAAGGAGACCCTTTGCCAATGAACAAAAACACCGCGCCCGAGATCGCGACCGATTTCGACTGGCTGGTGTATGCCGACGCCACGTTTGCCGGGCTGGCCATCCTATTACCATTCCCGTTTGTGGATTCCTGGTTGGAGGGGTATTTTCGCCGCCGCATGCCCGGCGATATCGCCCGACGGCGCGGCCGAACGCTCTCCCGAGCCGCCATTCGTGAGGTGAACCGCACGCGCGGCGAGGGTTTGCTGCGCGGTTGCCTGCTGTGGCCGTTCGAGCAAATCATTTACCTCATTCGCAACATGTATCGCACGCTGGTCTATGTGTTCACCGTGGTTGATGCAACCGACAAATTGAGCCACTATTGGCACCGCGCCTTTCTGCTCGACTACATGATCCTGCGCGGGCACCTGGATGCGGTGGAGCAAGCCGCCATCGCGGGGGAAGCCTTGCGGCGCGTCCTGGAAACCACCGAAACCAGCCCGGTCCGCAATCTGGCCGAGGAGATCATCGGCTTCGCCGGAACGCACGTGCGCGGCCTTATTCGATCGACGATTCGCTTCCTGCGACGACAGGAGGAGACGACCGAGTTCAAGCGCAAGCGACAAACCATCGCTGAGCGCTGGGGGGAGTTCCACGATTACTTCGTTGAACTGGCCGGTACGTACGAGAAGACCCTGGCCGAGGTGGCGCGCGAGCGACAGGCCACGCCGCAGCGGCGCGCCTAAGTGATGAAAATGATCCCCTTTATCGAGCGCGTCTTTCGCGTGCGCCACTACGAGTGCGATCCCTATGGTCACGTCAACCACGCCAACTATCTGCGATACATGCAGGAGGCGGCTTTCGACGCCTCGGCCGCCGTCGGTTACGACATCGCGCGCTATCGCGCGCTGGGCCGGCAGTGGCTCATTCGCGAGACCGACATCACCTACTTACGACCGCTGACCTACGGTGACACGGTCGTCGTCAAGACGTGGGTGGCGGATTTTAGGCGCGTGCGCTCGCGGCGGATGTATGAGTTGCGGCTGGCCGATGGCAATGAGGCGGTGGCTACGGCCACGACTGAGTGGGTCTTTCTGGACAGCGAAACGTTGCGCCCGGCGACGATCCCGCCGGAGATGGTGGCCGCGTTCCGGCATCCCGGCATCGCCCCCGGCGAACGGCGGGAGCCGTTTCCCGTCGCGCCGCCGCCTCCGCCGGGCGTCCACCGCATGCATCGGCGCGTCGAGTGGCGCGACCTGGACCCGGCGCAGCACGTCAATAACGCCAACTATCTGAGTTACATCGAGGAATGTAATGTCGGCGCAGCCGCGGCCTTTGGCTGGCCGCTTGACCGGATCATGGCCCAGGGCGTGGCCATCGTTGCCCGCCGCTACCGCATCGAGTATAGCGAGCCGGCGGTGATGAATGATGAACTGGAAGTGACTTCATTTCTAGCTGATGTGAAGCGAGCCACGGCTGTGCGCCATAACGAAGTCCGCCGCGTCCGCGACGGGGCGCTGCTGGCCCGCGCCTATTCGTTGTGGGTCTTCGTTGATACGATCACG
>SZPB01000376.1 GCA_030263535.1 Cytophagia bacterium CHB2 | reverse complement strand
ACGTGCACGCGCTCGCGCTCGGCATCGATGCGAACGGCCGGCGTTATTATCGCCAGGTTCCCGACTGGCAGGCGTGGGTTAACACTTGCGATATTTTACAAGTGAATGAAAGAGAAGCGGCGACACTGAACGGGCATGAAGCGGGGGGCGCCAGCGACGCGGATTTGCTGGCGTTTGGCCGGAAGATTGCCGCGCAGGGGCCGCGTGTGTGTCACATCACCCTCGGCAGCCGGGGATCGCTGGTTTGTTATCGCCGCAGCGGCAACGTGTATCATGAGCATGTTGCGCCCATGCGCCATGTGCAGGCCGCAGACATAATCGGCTGCGGCGATGCCTTCGGCGCCGCGTTTTTGGTGCATTTTCTCCGGCACGAAGATGTGCCGGCGGCCACGCGCTTTGCCAATCGCGTTGCCGGTTTGAACACAACGTTTATGGGATCATTGACCCCGGAATTGTTTCACGCTCAGGTCAAGCCGTATTTAACGGATTAAGCGCCCGCTCCTTCTCGCGCACGGTGTGTGTCGTAGTTGCAAAAAGTGAGCAGGACGGCGCAACTAAAAATAATGAAGGATTGGTTTTCTATGAAATTGATGCGCAAGAAAGTGTTGATTGTGGGCGCCAACGGTTTACTCGGCCAGAATCTTTTACAGGCATTCGAGCACGATTATGATCGCGTGGCGAGCAACCGCAGCGACACATTTATTCTGGCACAGCCGGACATCAGTTACCGGCGTTGTGACATTACGAAACGAGCCGATGTCGTCAAACTCGTGAAAGATTTTGTGCCGAACTATATCATCAACGCCGCCGCTTTTACCAATGTTGACGGCAGCGAGGCGCAGCGCGAGGAATGCTGGCAGGTGAATGCCACGGCCGTCGGTTATCTCGCGGAAGCCGCCGCGCAAATCGGCGCGCGCTTGATTCACGTCAGCACCGATTATGTATTCGACGGCGCGAGCGGGCCGTATCGCGAAGACCAGCGCCCCAATCCGCTCGGGTTTTACGGCCGCGCCAAACTCGCGGGCGAAAATGCCGTGATCGGCAGCGGCGCAAATTATGCGATTGCGCGCACGATGGTGTTGTACGGCCACGGCGTCAATGTGCGGCCGAACTTTGTGACCTGGCTCATCAAACAACTGCAAACCGGCAATCCGGTGCGCATTGTGACGGATCAATTCGGCAATCCCACGCTCGCCAGCGAACTGGCGAGGGCGCTGCGCAAGCTGGCAGAATCAGGTCAAACCGGCATTTTTCATCTCAGCGGCGCGGAGATCATCGATCGCTATAACTTTGCGCTGCAGATCGCGGAGGTTTTTCATCTCAACAAAAAGCTGATCACGCCGATTCGCACTGCCGATCTCGAACAACAGGCGCTGCGCCCGACAAATTCGGGATTCGATATTGCAAAAGCCGTGAAAGAGCTGGGCATATCCATGTCAAACGTGGTGGAGGGATTGCAAAAATTCAAAACGGAGCTTGCCCAACACTCTTGAGGCAAGGGCGCAGCCTCGCACGAAATGCCCATCGCCCGTGACAGCCTCGTTGGAATTGCGCGTGGCAAGGAGTGAACTTGACATGCGATATAACCAAGTCTGGCAAACCAATGACGACACAACTGAGGAGGATTACCTGGTTGCCCTCGCCGAAAAACACGTTTTAGTCGTGGTTCCCACGTTCAACGAAGCCGGGAACATCAACATGCTTTTGGACCGCCTTTTTGGTTTGAATATTCCGACCTTGCACGTGTTGATCGTCGATGACAATTCGCCCGACGGCACCGCCGCCCTGGTTGCGCAGCGCAGCCTGCACGAGCCGCGCCTGCATCTCTTGCCGCGCGAGAAAAAAATGGGGCTCGGCACGGCTTATGTCGCAGGCTTCAAGTTTGCCTTGCAAAACGGCTTTGATTTGATTTTTGAAATGGATGCCGATCTCTCGCACAATCCCGAAGATCTGCCGCGTTTTCTCAGCAAAAGCAAGGAATACGATCTCATCATCGGTTCACGCTATCTCACCGGCGTCAATGTCACGAACTGGCCGCTCTCACGCCTGTTGCTCAGCTTGTTTGCCAATTATTATACGCGCCTGATCACGCGCATGCCCATCCGCGATTGCACCAGCGGCTTCAAATGTTTTCATCGCCGCGTGCTCGAAGCCATCACGCTCGATCACATCGTCTCCAACGGCTATGCGTTTCAAATCGAGCTGCACTACAAAGCCTGGCGCAAAGGGTTTCGCATTTGTGAAATTCCGATCGTGTTCACCGAGCGGCTGGCGGGAAAATCGAAAATGTCACGCAAAATTCAATATGAGGCCGCGCGCATGGTTTGGCATCTCAAAATTCGAGATTGGCTGGGCCGGCTTGACGATTGAACGCATGCGCGCCGAGGCAAAGAAGCGAAGTTGGTTTTGCATGAAACGCGAGATGATCGTGGGGCTTGGTAAACACAACGTTTGGGCTGGCCGGCTTCGCGGCGTGGGCATCCGCATAGGCGAACCTGCCGCGTTTCCGAAGGCCCGATCAATTACCGTCAATTTTAACAGAAGTAATCATGCCTGATCCTCTGCCACTGATTCAGGATTCCGCCCGCGCTGGCCGCCCGCGAGACAGTATTGTTGCAAGCGAGAATCCGCTTCCTGAAGTGGAGGAACTGCGCGAATTTTCCATTATTATTGTAAGCTATAACGTGCGCGAATTTTTACGGCAGGCGCTGCTCTCTTTGCGCAAAGCTTTAGCGGAGACTTCATCGGAAGTTTTTGTAGTCGATAACGCCTCTGACGACGGCTCGGCTGAAATGGTGCGCGCGCAGTTTCCCGAATGCGTGTTGATCGAGAACAGCACAAATCTCGGCTTTGCCGCGGCGAACAATCTGGCGCTCAAGCGTTGTCGCGGCCGATTGCTGGTGTTGCTCAATCCCGATACCGTTGTGCAGGAAGATACGTTCACCGCGATTCGTGGATTCATGCAAGCGCATCCGGGCACGGGCATGGTCGGCTGCAAAGTATTGAATCCCGACGGCACGCTGCAACTCGCCTGTCGCCGCAGCTTCCCGACGCCGTGGGTCGCATTCACCAAGCTCTCCGGATTGAGCGCGCTGTTCCCGCGCAGCTGGTGGTTTGGACGTTACAACCTGACCTATCTGCCCGAAGATGAAACCTGCGAAGTCGAGGCGATTTCCGGCTCGTTCATGGTGGCGCGCCGCGAGGCCGTGGCGCAGGTGGGTTTGCTCGACGAAGATTTTTTCATGTACGGTGAGGATCTCGATTGGTGTTTTCGCTTTCGCGCCGCCGGGTGGCGCATTCACTATTTTCCCGGCACACAGATCGTTCATTTCAAAGGCGAGAGTTCGAAGCGCAGCAGCATTGACAGCCTGCGCGTGTTTTATCAGGCGATGGGGCTGTTTGTGCGCAAGCATTTTCGCCGGCGCATGTTTGTGGTTTCGTATTGGCTGCTGCATGTCGCCATCTGGGTGCGCGCCACTGTTGCCTTCGCGCAATCCGCCTTTGACAAGCTTTCCGTGCCGTTCATCGACTTGCTGTTGATGCAGATCAATCTCGGCGCTGCCATCTGGCTGCGATTCGAGCGCAGCGCAGTGCTGTCAAAGTATATCATCGTTGACGTCGTTTATTCGCTGGTTTGGTTGATTTGCCTGGCGCTATTCGGCTGTTTTCAGCGCAGCCGTTTTTCTTCGTATCAAGCATTCCTGGCGACCTCGACGGGCTTTCTCATCAACGCGAGCTTGACGTATTTTTTCAACCAATACGCGTTTTCACGCCAGGTCGTATTGATTGCCGGCGGCCTCAATCTTCTGTTGTTATCGGGCTGGCGTTTGCTGGTGAAAGTGTTGTATCATGTCGGCATCGGCACTTACACCGGCACACTCGGTCGCACGCTGCTAGGCGCGCGCACGATCATCGTCGGCGATTTCGTTTCCGATGGCCCGCTGGTCGAGCGCCTCAAACTCAATATCGAAGGCAGCTATGAATTGATCGGCCTCGTCAGCCTCGCCCCGGAACAAATCGGCCAGAGTTATGCCGGGTTGCCGGTCATTGCTTCGCTCGACGAGCTGGAAGAACTGCTGCAATCGCCCTCCGCGCATCGCATTCAGCAAGTGATTTTTTCCACGCAGCGCGTGCCGTTTGATCGCATCATTCGCGTCATGTCGCGACCGCGCAAGCAGCCGATCAGCTTCAAACTCGCGCCCAGCCACCTCGACGTGATCATCGGCAAATCCGGCATCGACGCCATTGCCGATGTGCCATTGGTTGAGATTGAAAACCGCTTGCTCGAGCCGCTGCCGCGTTTGAGCAAGCGCGTGTTCGATGTGGTACTGGCCGCAGCGTTGTTGCTTCTCATCGCGCCGTTTTTCTTGCTGCGCTGGCTGGTTGTGCGGAAATTCGAGTCCCTGTCCCTCCAGTTGCCGCAGCGTCCGCCGTTCAAATTGTGGCATTTGAAAGGCGGCGGCCGCCTCGATCGCTGGCCCTGGTTATGGGAAATTTTGCGCGGCCGTCTCACCTGGGTTGGCCGCGAAATTTTCGAAGAAGCGGGAGAATCCGGGCGTTCCAAAGAAATCGATTTACCACCCGGCCTTACCGGCTTGGCGCAAGTGCGCAAACGAAAAATCCCGCTTTCGCAAGAAGAAAAAGATAAGTATTATTTGTATTATGTCACCCATTACAGCCCGTTGCTCGATTTGGAAATTTTATTCCGGGCAGTGTTCCGCATTTGATTGCCCTCGTCCGCCGCGGCTTGGCCGCAGCCGGTTTTTCGCTTGATGTAAAAGCGCGGGTTTGGCGCTCGCCGCCTCACACACGCAAGATCAATCGTTGTTGCCACCTCTAACTAAGGAAAAGTCATGAGCGGTTTTATCCTCGAATTTGAACGCCCGATTGCAGAGCTTGAGAAACGCCTGCAGGAAATGCGTGAGTATGACGCGACCACCAATGCGGGATTAGGGGAGGAAATCCGCAAACTTGAAGAAAAAACCAAGCGTTTGCGCGAAGAAACCTACGCCAAGCTGACGCGCTGGCAGCGCGTGCAATTGGCGCGGCATCCGCAGCGGCCGTATACCCAAGATTATCTCGATCGCATGGTGGAGGATTTCGTCGAGTTGCACGGCGACCGCGCGTTCGGCGACGATCCCGCGATCATTGCCGGCCTGGGCAAACTCGGAACGCACAAAGTCTTCATCGTCGGCCAGCAAAAGGGTCGCGACACCAAGCAAAAACTCTATCGCAATTTCGGCATGCCCCATCCCGAAGGTTATCGCAAAGCGCTGCGCGTGATGAAACTCGCGGCAAAATTCAAACGCCCGATCATTTCGCTGGTGGATACGCCCGGCGCCTATCCCGGCATCGGCGCGGAAGAGCGCGGCCAGGCCGAGGCCATTGCGCGCAATTTGCTCGAGATGTCGCATCTTCCCGTGCCCATCATCATCGTTATCATTGGCGAGGGCGCAAGCGGCGGCGCATTGGGCATCGGCGTGGGCGACCGCGTGTGGATGATGGAAAACACCTGGTACTCGGTGATTTCGCCGGAAGGCTGCGCCGCCATTCTCTGGCATGACAGCACCAAGGCCGAGCAAGCCGCAGAAGCCATGAAAATTGGCGCGAGCGACTTGATCAAGCTCGGCGTCATCGACGCCATCATCGAAGAGCCGAAAGGCGGCGCGCATCACGATTATGATGAAGCAGCGCGCATTCTGAAAGACTGTTTGATTTTTGAATTGGACAAACTCATCAAAATTCCAGCGGAAGAATTGATCGAGCAGCGCATCGCGAAATATGGCCGCATGGGATTTTTTGAGAGGAACTGAGCCGCGGCAATTCAACTCAAGACCGGCCGTCGTGAACAATTCGTATTGCCATTAATAATTTCCCTCAAAGCCCTCAACATTTTGTTCTGGGGGTGAATTGTTGTTTTGAAAATCAGCGCGTCAGACTTGCATCAAATCATCCCGGGAGGTTCAATAGATGCCGATTCATATCAAAAGTCCAACCATTATTCAAGCTGCCGGCAACAAGCCCAAACGCATTGAAGAGTTTGTTGGCCGCATCAATTCAGAAACGGAACACGTGAGCATCGCGCGCATGAAAAGTCCGGCCGGCTGGGTGGAGCCAGGCCAGACGCCGCAATTTGATGAATACACCGTGGTGTTGTCCGGGCTTCTTCGTGTTGCAACCAAA
>SZPB01000375.1 GCA_030263535.1 Cytophagia bacterium CHB2 | reverse complement strand
ATTTAAAACTTGCGCCATAGCCCCACCGCCCGCCCGCGGGCGGGCGGTGGGGCGAGCAGGAGCCATCAAAAATTTCAACTAAAAAAAGGATTGACTCATCAGCAGGCCAATGATCGAAAGTTTTGCGCCACGAGTGCTCAATAAATACAAAACGCTTCTGGGAGTCAATCCGCAGCAATTCACTTTAAAGCGCGCCGAGTGGGACGGTGAATTCTGGTATGTCTCGTTCGAGCAATTCTACAATGGCATCCCTGTTCATACCGGAAAATTCGGCTTTACCTTGAACAGCGACGGCAATATCGTCTCGATCGGCTCCGATGGCCATCCCGGCCTGGATTTGTCCGTCACGCCCCAACGCAACGCCGCAGAACTGGTCGAGATCGCCGAAAGCCGATTCAATGCTGAAAACCCGGATAGCCTGGCGCTTTTATCGCAACCAGAACTGCTGATCTATCCTGACCGGCTCGAAGAAGAAGTGAGATACCATCTGGCGTATAAGATCGAGCTGCACGACAAGCTCGGCGGCGATCAGCGCAGGTATTTCATCGACGCCAATACCGGAGATATTCTGTCTGATAGGTCAATCTTTAAATCCGGCAACTGGACAGTCAGCGGCAATGTCAAGGGTACGTATTGGCCGGTGAATTCCGGCGGCAGCCAGGAAGAAGCCACACCAGAATACCTGGCTGCTGTCAAGGTGTACAATACTCTCGGCCAGGAAATCAGCTCCGATGTTCTCGATGCCAATGGCGATTACAGTATGAACGGCAATCATGCCTACCAGACATTCTATGTCGATGTCGTCTTGCAAGGGAGCTGGGCAAAAATCAATAATCCGAGCAATCTCGTCAACGCCTCGCAATCCTTTGTGACCTCAGGTAACCATACCAGAAATTTCAACTTTTCGGATACACACGATGGCTTTCACGTCTATCACCACATGAATATCATTCACGACTTCATCAAAGGCTCGCCGTTCAACTACAACGGTATGGATTGGCAAATGGAAGCTCAAGTGGATCACGATGACGTGCCGAATGCCGATGCTAATGGCACAAGAATTCGGTTTGGCAACAATAATCGCAACTGGTGGGAATCGTCTGATGTGGTGTATCACGAATACACGCACAATATCGTGTACAAGGTTTATGGCGACAATTTTATCAGTGAAACTGGCGGCGAAATGGGTAGCGCAATGGATGAAGGCATCGCCGATTATTTTGCCGCTACGATAAATGAAGAACCGACTATTGACTGGGTCGGTAGAACTGTTTCAAATTCGTTGACAATGGATGATTATGATGATCCCAATGAATTTCATTATAACGGTCAGATCCTCTCTGGCGCGATGTGGGATTTGGAAAGCACAATATCGGAAAACACCGCTCGCAAGCTTAATTTCAAGGCCATGCAGATCACGCCAAGGCCGGATACTTTCGTGGAATTTGTCGATAACGTTATACTCGCAGATGACAACAACGGCAAACTCTGTGACGGCACGCCCAATTACGACGCCATCATCGAAGCCTTCGAAACGAATCACGGTATTGTTCCAACACTGAGCGCCGGGCAACCATTGTCCGTGAACATCACCGGTCCCGACATTCTGCAATGGAAATCCTTGGGAACCTGGACAGCCAATGTTACCGGTTGCAGTCCCTTCTCATATGAATGGCGTTTCCGCGAGGTTGGTGATCCCAATTGGTCCGCAGTCGTAAGCACTTCGCAGCAATATACGCGGGCAATGCTATACACCGACATGGAACTGCAAGTGAAAGTCACCAGCAACGGTCAAATCGTCTATGACACGCATTATGTCGAAGAAGGCTTTAACAAAGCCTCCGCGCCGGTTGCAGAAGAAAGCGCTTCGTTGCCGGAGGTTTTCTCCCTGTCGCAGAATTATCCCAATCCCTTCCATCGTTTGGCGCAAAGCTCACGACAAAGCCTTGAAACCAGCATTCGCTTTGGCCTGCCGGAAGAGGTTGAAGTACAGTTGGTGATTTTCGATCTCGTGGGCCGGGAAGTGCGGCGGCTGGTTAACCGGCCCCTGGCTGCGGGTTATCATAATGTGATCTGGGACGGCAAGGATGAAACCGGCAACGCCGCACCCACGGGCGTTTATTTTTATCAAATCATCGCCGGTGAGTTTCGCGAACAGAGAAAGCTGGCGTTGGTGCGATAAGGTCATATGGCCTGAATTAAACTTGATGGTTTGCGGCGGGGCGGCCGGGCCCCAAGCAGCCACTGCCAATATTTGACCAGACGAAAACGGCCCGCGCATCATCCGGAATTGTGCGCTGGCCGTTTTTCCAAATGGCGGGCGGTCATCTCCCTACAGGCCGAAGTATTCCAACGGCCACATGGCCTCCTTATCGAACCAAAAGCATTCGGCGTGTTTGCGTCCAAGCGCCGGCGCGGATGCGATAAAAATAGATCCCGCTTGCGACAGTGCTTCCCCTCTCATTTCGGCCATCCCAAACAGCTTCGTGTTGACCGCTTGCCAGCCTGCCGTTCACCAAGGTTCGCACAAGTTGACCGTTCACGGAATAAATGGCAAGCCGGACTTCCGCCGGCGCAGATAGGCGAAACCTGATCATGGTGCTGGGATTGAATGGATTGGGATAGTTTTGGCTCAGCGAGAAATCTGCTGGCAACTCCAGCTTTTCGCCTTTAACTTCGGTGGTGAAGTCCGAAAGCTGCGCATCGCCAACCAGATCGCCGTGATTGCCGTTCAGCGAATAGTCCCGCACATCATTCGCGCCGTCGCCGCCCATGCCGAGATCCGCCAACTCATCGAAACGCCAATAGCCCAGCAAGCCGCTGGAGGCGCTGGCATAAACCTCTGCGCCTAATGTGTCGCCCAGCGCCGCGCGAATTTGTTCTTGCGTGCGCGCAACGTTCCAAACCCGCACCTCATCAACCTGTCCGGCATACTGCGAATCGCCAGTCCCTTGCCGCGCCGCAATGCGGAATTCATCCTGGTTTTCATGCAAAAAATAATCGCTCACCAGTCCCGCGGCCGGAGTCGCATGAAACAGATTGCCGTTGATGTAAGTCTTGATTGCCGGCTGCGGCGCGTTGCGATCATAAACCAGGGCCACGTGCACCCACTCGTTTTCCCGCGCAAAGTAGCCGGTGTTGATCCAAATCCAGTGCGGCGAATCCACGGCAACTGCCCACCGCATCGTGCCATCGCTATAGCGCGCCAACTCATATTCCCCTTCTTTGTTGATAAAAACGCCCTGCAGGCTCGCGCTCCGGCCGTGCGGTTCCGGCTTGATCCATGCTTCCAGGGTGAAAGCCTCGCTCACTTCCAGCGTTGGCGAGGATCCCATGTTCACATAACCCTGAGTGCCGCTGCTGCGCAAATTGAACCCCGCAGTTTTGCCCGGAAGTTTCACTCCGGCTGCGCCACGATAAAATTCTCTTTTGTAGACGACCGAAATGGAATCGCCTTTCAACCCAATCCTGCCCTGTGAATCGCTGTTGTGGTTGGGCGGTTCTGTCACTTTAACATTCATGATCTGGCGCGACTCGTCCACATGAATCACCTCACGGGCGCCGCGCTCGGCGATCTGAAACTCGGAATAAGGATCGAGCGAAAATGGCGTGCCGGTCAAATTCACGTTGGCGAAAGCAGAATCGAGATGGGCGAAGGTCAGCCGGATGCTGCCGAAGAACAGCGGATCCTCGCCAAAAAAAGTGCCCTGCTGCGCGCTTCTCCATTCCCGTTTGGTAAAAGTGGTGTCGCCGGCGGAGATTTTGAAATTGTCGGGATTGATGCGGACTTTGGAAAAATAGACTCTGCGATAGTAAGGATCTTGAATCCAGTCGATGTAGTTCGAACTTTCATTGCTAACCGGCAGGGTGAGATACTCTCGCGGCGTGGCCAGAGGGTTCCCGGTTTTGGGATCAAAAAAGAGACAGTACAATTTCACCGGTTTGTTGGCGTCGCCGCCGGAAAAGAGCAGATATTCAGCTCCGGGATTGGGCAACAGCGCTGTGAACTTCTTCACTTCGGCGGCATTGGTGTAAAGCGCCGGCAAAATGATGCTCGTTTCGGTCACGTCGCCGCGCGCATTCTCGACCAAGACCTTGCCTTCCGGATCAGCCGGATTCTCAAACGGCACACTGTTGGTGTAGAATGAGTTTTCATCGGCAAACAACTCGATGTCGCGCTCGACGCCGTCGATGGTGACTTGTGCCCGCACCGACAAGATTGGAAAATTGCCCGGAAAGGCGCTGACATAAATCCGCTTGAACTCCGGATCGAACGTGGCCAGGTCAACCGCTGCCTGCGGATCAACGCCCGGACTCATGAGCGCCATCTGGGTGTTGCGAAACATTTTCAATCCCAGCAGATTTGGCGGCTGGCCCTGGCGGTTCCATTCCTGCAAGACAGGTTGCGAGGGCGTTGAGACGTACCAATCATCAGGATAGCGGCGGCCTGCGATCGTCGTTACGCCGTTGCTTTCTTCCACTTCGAACACCTGCGACAACACGTCACGAAAATTGAATCCAAGATTGTAAAAATCCGTGCCGACATAAACCTGATAATAGCGGATGTCGTCGCCGCCGAGATTTGCTTTCACCGTCACCACCACCGGATCGATTTCGCCTTCGAAACTTGACCACGCTTCGCGCGAATCAAAACTCTGCGTCGCCGGATTCCAGCGCGCGACATCGGCCTGCATCTGAGTAACCACCAAACCGAGCGGCGCGCCCATTTGAACGGCTTTCAATTCCTCCAGCGTCAAAATGATGTCATTGTTCTGGTCATCTTTCTCGATGGCAATGCTGCCCAATTCCGGGTAACGGCTGCGCGGCAAGCCCGCCGGAGCAAGGCGATTGGCAACCTGATTCGGCGTGAGGGTGGCGATGGTTTTTTCTCCCAACACCAAATTGAACGTCGGTTTGACATCGAGCGCCGTGGCGCTGCCGAGATTCTGCATGTACACGTTGAGCTTCAGGCGCGCGGCCTGGCTGGGATTGGTCGAGCGCGTGTTGCTCCAATTGGTGCCAAATGAACTCGTCGAGCTTTGTGTGCGGGTCCAGGTGTGCGAATAGGAAGCGGTGACTTCCGCACTCACCAGCTTTAACGGATTCAACGAGGCGCCCACCGTCACTTCGCCGCCGACTTCATCGCTGCTGCTGGTTTCGTTCGTGAATGATGAGCTTTGTTCTCCGCCCTCGCTGGTGGTGATTTCGCTGATGGGGATGACGTCGTAGTTGTCCATTCCAATTTTGATCACCGGGCGCGCCGCCACCAACGGATGATTTTCCGGCGCAGGCACCCCAGCGGGCATGTTCACACCGGAGACTTCCATGAAATCGCTGTAGGGATCGCCGTCCGTGCTCCACCGCAGGGGATCGGTTTTGTAGTAGGATTTGGCGGTGTCGCCGTCCCACGGCTGCAGGCCGGCGCCGGGCGAATAAGTGAAACCATTCACCTCCAGCAGGTTGTCGATGCCGTCTTCATCATCGTCGGCTGCTGCCGAAAGTTGAATCGTTCTGCCGTCCGCGGCGATCAACGAGATCACCTGTCCGTCCGCCGTGCTCCGCAAACTGATTTTTTGCGCGTGTAGACTGTTGTCCGTTGCGAACACGGACAATGCCACGAGCACCGGAAACAACCAATTTCCCCAAATGCGTGTAGCTGTTTTCATGGATATGCCTCCAATGATTTGAATTATACAGTTGGTGCAGTTCTTGATCATATAACGCAGGAAAACCGCGCCGAAGTGATAACACCAATCTGAGAAAATTTTTCCTGCACGAAGTTTAATATTGACAATGAGGCCCGCTGTTTTACTTTGACAGCGTGTGCCGGCAAACGCGGTGGCACAGCCGTCACATTCCTTCACCGCAACAACCTGAATTTTGCACCATGTCTGACCGAATCCGCGATGAGCGCGGGTTTGATCAAGATGCCAATTTATCAATTGGGTGAGGCACAAAAAAATTTGCACGAGAACTTGCCGGCAACTCCGAAGGAGTGAAATGGTTATAGTCATGCGCGCACGCCATTTCTACAAACTCCGAAAGGAGTGGCATATTCTTTTCATCGAAAGATCAAGGTTAAAAATTGAGCCCATGCAACATTTCACTCCTTCGGAGTTTTGAAGGGTGGTGGGACGAATTTCACTATAAACATTCCACCGCTTCGCGGTTTGTTTAAGACGATTATCGATTCTTTCTTGTCATATCTCAGCATGCAAAATTCAG
>SZPB01000374.1 GCA_030263535.1 Cytophagia bacterium CHB2 | reverse complement strand
AAGACTTGGCTGATATTTCGCGCATGCTGGGACAAGCAAATGAAAAAGATTTGACGGAGGTGAGAACATTGTTTGATCGCGAAGCACCTTCAGAACGAAGTGATCTGGAAAGTATTATTCAGCTTGGGAAGCTTGAATACCAGCAAGGGAAATAGCATTTTTTGCATTTTTGGAGATTTGATTTTGATGTCGAATAATACATACGACGTCCTCGTCATCGGTGCCGGCCACGCCGGCATCGAAGCCGCACTTGCATCTGCACGCATGGGTTGCCGCACGATGCTCATGACCATGAATGTCTCGACCATCGGGCAAATGTCCTGCAACCCGGCGATTGGCGGAGTTGCCAAAGGCCAGCTCGTGCGCGAGCTTGACGCCCTCGGCGGCGAAATGGGACTTGCCACGGATGATGCCGGGATTCAATTCCGCATGCTTAATAAAGGAAAAGGCCCGGCTGTCTGGTCGCCGCGCGCGCAAGCCGATCGCGTGCAATATGCCGCGCGGGTTCGCCTGGCTTGTGAGCGCCAGGAGAATCTCGACATTCGGCAAGATATGGCAACCGGCTTGGTAATCGAAAACGGCAAAGTCGTGGCCGTGCAAACCATGATGGGAGGGAGAGTCGAATGCCGCAACGTCGTCATCACCGCCGGCACATTTTTGAACGGCGTGATTCACATCGGCCTGAAAAATTACGAGGCTGGCCGCGCCGGTGAGTTTGCCGCGAAGGGATTGACCGAATCGTTGCTCGAACACGGCATCGAAACCGATCGCCTCAAAACCGGAACCCCGCCGCGTTTGAATGGCCGCACGATAGATTATTCCAAAACCGAGATTCAACCCGGCGATGATCCCCCCCCGCCGTTTTCGTTTTGGCATGAGAAGCTCGAAGTCGAGCAGATGCCGTGCTATCTCACTTATACAAATGAAGCGACTCATGAGCTGCTGCGCACCGGACTCGATCGCTCGCCGATGTACACCGGTCGCATCAAAGGTGTCGGGCCGCGCTATTGTCCTTCAATCGAGGACAAGATCACGCGCTTTGCCGACAAGTCGCGCCATCAAATTTTTCTGGAGCCGGAGGGACGGAACACCACCGAAGTTTATGTTAACGGTTTCTCCACCAGTTTGCCGGAAGAAGTTCAGGTAGCTGCGATTCGGACTGTTCCAGGATTGGAGAATGTGCAAGTCACGCGCATGGGCTATGCGGTCGAGTATGATTTCTTTCAGCCGACGCAGCTCTATGCTTCGCTGGAATCGAAGAAGATCGGCCATCTTTTTTTTGCGGGACAAGTGAACGGCACAACCGGATATGAAGAAGCCGCGGTGCAAGGTTTCATGGCCGGGGTGAATGCCGCGCTGAAGAGCAGGGGAGAGGAACCGTTCATGCTGAGTCGCAGTGAAGCTTATATCGGAGTTTTGATCGACGATCTCGTGACCAAAGGCACAATCGAGCCTTATCGCATGTTCACGAGCCGCGCGGAGTACCGCCTTTTGCTGCGCCAGGATAATGCGGATTTGCGGCTTTCAAAATATGGCCGCGATCTCGGCTTGTTGAAGTCCGGGCAATTCGAGCTAGTTCAGCGCAAGCAAGAGGCGATAAGCGAAACCATTGGGGCCTTAAATTCGGTTTATGTCGAACCGGATCAGATCAACGACAAACTTCGCGAGCGCGGGACAAGCTCAATTCAACAAAAAGAAAGTCTGTTGAAATTGCTGCGCCGCCCGGAAATCAGTTTGGCGGATTTACGTGGTTATGGCCGGCTTGAGTTGTGGGAGAACTGGAGCGCGCATTTTTGGCAAAAAGTCGCGGAGCAAGTTGAGATTGAAACCAAATACGAAGGCTTCATCAACCGCCAAAAATCTTCGATTGATCGTTTTGACGATTTAGAAGAAAAACGCCTGCCGGCTAATTTGGATTATGGCAAACTTCTCGCGCTTTCCTCTGAAGCGAGAGAGAAGCTCAATCGCATCAAGCCGGCGTCTTTCGGGCAGGCTTCGCGCATTTCCGGAGTTTCGCCGGCGGATATTACTGCCTTGCTGGTTTATGCCCGGAAAGGATTTCGCCATGTTTCACGTGAAACACTGGAAATGATGGAAGAGTGAAAAGATTGGACACAGATTGCGCTGATTCTCACAGACGGTTTTAGTTGCGTTTCGACAAGCTCAACGCCCGAGGAAATTTAGTTCTTGGTTTCATCCGGACACTAAATTCTACGCGGCCACTGAGCTTGTCGAAGTGGCCTTGAATTTCGGCACTTCGACAAGTTCAGCGTCAGATCATATTTTCACCCGGCCACTAAATTCTACGCGGCCACTGAGCCTGTCGAAGTGGTCGCCGTTGGATCTAAATCTTTGCAAATCCAAAAAATCTGTGTCCGGCTAATTCGAGCATGTTTCACGTGAAACACCAGAAATGGTGGAAGAGTGAAAAGCTTGGACACAGATTGCGCTGATTCTCACAGATTGTTTTTGCAATATATTCGATTATGGCGATTCGCTAGGTTCGTCGCCCGGGAGCATTTGATTTGACAAACACTCCGGCCACTGAGTCTGCCGAAGTGGCCTTGAGTTTCGGCACTTCGACAAGCTCAGCGCCCGAAATCTGTGCAAATCTGAAAAATCTTTGTCCGGCTAAATCGAGCATGTTTCACGTGAAACACTTGCACTCAAGGATACCCAAAATTTGAAAGAGCTTATCGAATCTCTGCCAACCAGCTTTCCGCTTTCCGCCGCCCAGCTTGCGCTTTTTGAAGATTATGTTCGGCTTCTCTTGGAATGGAACCCGCGTGCGGGGTTGGTTTCAAAGGCGGATGAAAATGCGTCGCGTTTGATCAAGCGGCATATTGTGGAATCACTCGGGCTGGTTGCCACTAACCTGCTTTCCGAAAATGCCGCCGTCCTCGATCTCGGAAGTGGCGGGGGATTTCCGGGTGTGCCCCTCAAAATTACTCGGCCCGATCTCAAAATAACTTTGCTCGATTCACGGCGAATGAAATCTCTCTTTTTGCAGGAAGTCGTTCGGCGCCTGAATCTTGAGAAAGCGGAGGTCGTTTGCGCTCGCGCCGAATCCCTCGACGAGAGTTTCAAATCGCGCTTTGATTTTGTTGTCGTGCGTGCCGTGACGAATTTGGCCAAGCTTTGGCAGTGGGCGATTCCAGTTTTAAAAAATGGCGGCAGTCTGCTGGCGCAAAAAGGTGGCGATCTCGATCAGGAGTTAAAAGAATTGTCGTCTGCATTTCCCGGAATCTCCGTTAAGAAAGTAAATTATCCGGCGGGCTGGGATATCGATCCCACGCGCTATGTTGTGACAATAAAAATGTAGGGGCGACCGGTTCGGTCGCCCATGCCGATGAGGAGGAGAATGAGTAAGAAAATTTTTGATGAGATCAAGGATCTGGTCACGGAAACGCGCAATCCGCGCACGATGGATATCGATGCACAGGACACGGTGGAAATTCTGCGGCGCATCAACCAAGAAGATGCCCTGATCCCGAAAATTGTCGCGGACGAGATTCCGCATATCGCACAGGCCGTTGATCTTGTCGTTGACGTATTCAAAAGCGGCGGGAGGCTTTTTTACTTGGGTGCCGGCACCAGCGGTCGGCTCGGCGTTTTGGATGCTTCCGAATGTCCACCGACTTATGGCACGGATCCCGAAATGATTCAAGGACTCATTGCCGGCGGCTATAAAGCTTTGGTACGCTCGCAGGAGGGCGCGGAAGATATTTTTGAGCACGGCCGCCGCGATTTGGAAGATGCCGGGTTTAACTCGAAGGATGTCGCCTTTGGCATTGCCGCCAGCCGGCGAACGCCCTACGTTCTCGGTGCATTGACTTTTGCGCGCGAGATTGGCGCGAAGACGGTATATTTGACCTGCAATCCGCGTGAAGAAATCACTATTCCCGTGGATGTTGCCATCTGTCCGGTCGTCGGCCCGGAAGTGATTATGGGTTCGACCCGCATGAAAGCCGGCACCGCCACCAAACTCGTTCTGAATATGGTGACGACTACGGCCATGATTCGGCTTGGCAAGGTTTATGGCAACATGATGGTGGATTTGCGCATGACATCCAAGAAGCTCGAAGAACGCTCCAAGCGCGTGGTGATGATGGTGACGAATTCATCCTATGAAGAAGCCGGAGCCGTACTTGCCCAAGCCGGTGGGCACGTCAAAACCGCATTGGTGATGGCGCTGGCGAACGTTTCTGCCGAGGAGGCGAGATTGAGACTGGAAAGGGCGAATGGGTTTATTCGCGGGGCGATAGTGTGAAATAGCGTTATAGTCGGCAACTAAAAAAGGTCAATACTGCCGACAAAGACAGTTTGTTTTGCATCATCAATCGGCAAATTTATATTAGAGGAAATCATGATTGCCATCAGACAAATTCAAGAGGTCAAGGCGGGCGCGGTAACGGTCAAGCTGCCGGAAGATTTTTCCGCCAAACAAGTTGAGATCATTATTCTGCCCGTGGAAGAATTTCCGGGCGGATCACAAAACTTGCAAGCTTTGCTGTTGGCTGCGCCCACGTTGAGCGATGACGAATTCCAGGAGTATGAAAAAAATCGGGAGTGGATGAACCAATGGAACGTGAACGACTTTTGATCGATACTTCGATTTTGATCGACCATTTGCGCAAGCCGCAAAAAGACAAAACGACTTTCTATCAACTTTCTACGAAGTATGATTTTGTGATTTCTGCCATCACAGAATTTGAGTTTCTAATTGGTTCGTCGCCTGCAAATCGTCAGTTTACCGAAAAACTACTTGCAGGTTTGCCGGTTTTGCCGTTTGATTCTGCCTGCGTAAAATCAGCTTCGAAAATTTATCAGGATTTGAAAGCAAGGAACCAACTTATTTCACTGCCGGATATTTTCATTGCCGCAACTGCTCTGACACATGATTTTCAACTTCTGACCTTGAATCATAAGCACTTCGAAAGAGTCAGTAGTATTAAGCTGTTTGTCAATGAAAACACGTAAGAATCTTAAACTGAACTGAACGAGTGGGAAGTACATTGAAATTACGAACATTGTCGTCATTGAGCCAGATTCAATCGAGTATTTTCCGGACGAGAAAAGCGTTAATACGGCTCTGCGCGCTTTGGTTTCGGTTTTTCCAAAGCCTGGGTTGAAAAGTAGAGCGAAGAAAAAACAGACAGGAGCTTTATTGCCGGCTGGCAAGCCAACGCTGAAATGATTTCTGGCTTTCGCCGCTGCGCCGCCCGGCCAAAAGCCCCTCGATGCCGATATGCTCGTCGAGATCAGGCCATTCGATGGCATAGCCGTCGCCGAGCAAGTGCCAATTTCCGCGCTCTTTCGGAGAAGCGTGTTGCAGGCGCGGATACCATGATAGCGGAACAACTATGGTTCGGCCATCGGCAAGTTCGACGATCAGCTTTTCATCGTTAATCATGACTTGCGTCACCGCCGGTTCTGTTTCAAGCACTAAAGTACTCATGCCAAGCCTCTAAAAGTTTTTGCTGATGTTTTACCACGAGGCGAGCGATTTGGTTCAACTCGTGCTCTTTGAATCCGCGATTGGTTGCGGGTAGAATCGGATCGAGCCAGAATTTTGCCACCTGTCGATCTCGCTTAACATGAATATGAGCTGGCTCGCTTTTGTCGGAACTAAAAAATACAAAACTGTACGGACCATCAATCAATACGGTAGGCATAATTCAATAGAGATGAACAAAGAATTCATCAATTGTCGACTCTTTTGTCATGAATATAACACTATGCTTGAAGAAAGCAATCAATCTTTCACATGACTTCTACTTCGAGCATCAGGCTTGAAAAAATATGTCCTCCTTCGCCCTAGAACAAATCAAAACCCTGATCTCTTCATCTCAACCGTTTGAAGAGTTAGCGAGTAAACTGAGCGCTGGCGAGAATCTCACCGTCAAAAATGCAGCGGGATCATTGGCGGCGGTGCTCATTTCTATCTTGCAGGAACACAGCAATGCGCCGTTTTTGTGCGTGCTGCCGTTTTCTGATCAAGCTGAGTTGATGCGGGATGAGTTGGCGGGGTTGGCCTCGACAGGCTCGGCCACCGGGGTCTCGGCAAGCTCGACTTCGACAAGCTCAGCCGCCGTGACTTCGACCGGCTCGACTTCGGCAAGCTCGACTTCGACAGGCTCAGTCACCGTCACCGCGGCAGGTGGAGGCGACGCGATTTATTTTCCGGCGACGAAAATGTTGCCGTGGGGGCATCCGGATCCGCAGGCGCTTTCGTTGCAG
>SZPB01000373.1 GCA_030263535.1 Cytophagia bacterium CHB2 | reverse complement strand
GAACATCCTCATTCTCGAAATAAGCTAGTTTGGTTTTGTTCATGGCTGAACCTCCCGGTTTTTATTCGAATGAGAACCTGCGCGCGCGTGGTAACATGAATGGTTATCGGCGTTATTGTGTTTTCATCGGCCTCATACGGGATCATGACGAGCTTGTTTTCATGTTTGCCGACCGCCACTCGCCGCCGAGTCGCGGTATCGAAGTACCGTTCCGGCGATGATTTTACGATTGCCTCGATGCGAGTAAGATCAAATCCACGCAAAGAAGCTTTGTACTGCAGGTATTCTGTCCAGATGATTTTCATTGAATTGCTGGATCACCGGAGGCAAGGATTGATCGGGACGGCCTGCGACCAACAATCCATTTCTCCATTAATCCACTACTCCAACGTTTCGCTCACTTCACCTTCGCTCCGCTCGCCATCTCCCGTTCCGGTGATATGAGGGAAAGCGTTCCCTCCTCCGTCGAGGCCGCGAGAATCATGCCTTGCGATTCGATGCCGCGAATCTTGGCGGGCTCGAGATTCGCGACGATCACAACTTTCTTGCCGATGATTTGTTCGGGTTGATAATGTTGCGCAATGCCAGCGACCAATTGGCGTTCTTCATTGCCCACACGAATTTTGAGCTTGAGCAGCTTGTCGGCTTTGGGAACTTTCTCCGCTTCCAAAACTTCGGCGACGCGCAAATCAATTTGTTTAAAGGTGTCGATGGAGATCAATGGCGTCGCGGGTGCAACGGGTGCGGCTTCCGCCACTGCCGGTGCTGCTGCGATTGCTGCTTCAGGTGTGGTTGCATTCATTTTTCTCAAAGCCTCCTCAAGGCGCGCAATTTCAGGCGCGATAGCTTCGTCTTCAATTTTCGTGAATAAAATTTCCGGTATGCCGAGCTGATGATTCTCCGCGAACGGAGCGACCGGCGCGGTGAGCCAGTTTTGCTTTTCCACGTCACCTGGCAGATTGAGCATTTTCCACAAGCGCTCCGCAGAAAACGGCAGCGTCGGCGACATTAGCACGGCGAGCGCCTTGCACACGCGCAGGCAAACGTGCAGCGTGGTTGCGCAGCGATTGCGATCGTGCTTGAGCGTGCGCCACGGTTCTTCATCATTAAAGTACTTGTTCGCCTCACGGCCCAAATCCATCAATTCTTTGGTCGCGCGGCGGAATTCGTAGTTTTCATATGCGGCAGCGAGCTTCTCCGGCCAGACATGCAGTGCAGCGAGCATGCGGCGATCCGCGTCATTCAACTCATGCGCCGCCGGCACGCGGTTCTCGAAATTTTTCTGCACAAATGTCAGCGTGCGATTCACGAAATTGCCGAGAATATCCGCCAGCTCGCTGTTGTTGCGCATCTGGAATTCTTTCCAGGAGAAATCCGCATCCTTCGTCTCGGGCATGTTTACGGCAATCGCATAGCGCAACGGATCCGGCGAAAAGCGGTCGAGATACTCGTGCAGCCACACCGCAAAATTGCGGCTGGTGGAGAGCTTGCGGCCTTCGAGATTAAGAAACTCATTTGCCGGAACATCAGCAGGCAGAATGTAACCGTCCTGACCCATCAACATCGCTGGCCACACGATGGCATGAAACACAATGTTGTCTTTGCCGATGAAGTGTACCAGCTTGGTGCCGAGATCGCGCCAATACTCTTTCCACTTGTCCGGTTGGCCGATGCGTTTCGCCCAGATCTGCGTTGCGGTAATGTAGCCAATCGGCGCATCGAACCAGACGTAAAGCACTTTGCCTTCGTAGCCCGGCAGCGGCACGGGAATGCCCCACGAGATGTCGCGCGTGATCGAGCGGTCGGTCAGGCCCTCTTTGATCCAGCCATAACAAAAATTGAGCACGTTGTCGCGCCAATGTTTTTTGGTGTCCAGCCAGTCCTTCACCTGCTGCTGAAATCTGCCGAGCGGAATGAAGAAATGGCGCGTCTCACGAATTTCCGGGCGCGTGCCGCACACCATGCACTTGGGTTCGATAAGCTCAAGCGGATCGATCCATTTGCCGCACGATTCGCATTGATCCCCGCGCGCGCCGGGCTTGCCGCAATGAGGGCAAATGCCTTCGACGTAGCGGTCCGCCAGAAAGCGTTTGTCATTCGGGCAATAAAGCTGCTTGACGGTTTTCTCGACTAGCAGGCCTTTCTTGTGCATCGTCAGGAAAAATTCCTGGGCTTGCGGAATATGTTCGGTCGCAGAGGTGCGCGAAAAAATATCGAAGCTGATGCCGGCGCGCTTGAACGTGTCGTTCATTTGTTGCCAATAAAAATCCACAAACTCCTGCGGCGATTTTTTGGCTTTTTCCGCCGCAATGGTAATGGCCACGCCGTATTCATCCGTGCCGCACACGAACAGCACCTCGCGCTGCCGCATGCGTTGATAGCGCACGTAAATATCCGCCGGCAAATACGCGCCCGCCAGATGCCCGAGATGCAACGAGCCGTTGGCATAGGGCAGGGCGCTGGTGACGAGAATTCTTTGGGATGTATTCACTAATACTTTTTCCTAATAAGCTGAGGAAATGTATGAAGGAGCGTTGCTCCAATTTGGAGTCGTTTTCATTAATTCACTTGACGAGTTTAATCCTTCGGCGGGTGCCAACCCGCGCTTACCCAGCGCCGGCGGGCAGCGACAATGAATTTATGATTTAAATGAAGGGCTACTACTGTTGCTCTACCGCATGCGGTTTTGCCGATGATTTGCGCACCGTCTTCACTCCATTGAAAGTGTCTAGCCCACGCTTGCCGGCGGGGATTGTATAGCGCTGTCCGTCTGCGTGAAATCGGATCAACGCCATCGATTTGAAAGCTTTTGTAACGATTACACCAACCACAAGCCAGCCAGAGGTTTTCTTCTACGGAGGTTCCTCCGAGCTTTAACGGCACGAGGTGTTCGATCTCCAAAAATGCGCCACTATACTCCTGCGAGGTCAAGCAGTAACCACAGCGATATCGGGCTTGTGCCGCAACTTTTGTACGCAGCGCCTTTGCAATATAAAAACGGTTCATTTCGAATGAGCCGCGGAGTAAAGCCCTCTTTTGTGCAAGAGTGCGTAGGCATGCGCCTTGCGCAGCGTCACTCGGGCATACTCGTTCACCAGCCCGTCTAATTGCCGAACCTCTGCCGGCTTGAGCGGGCGTTCTCGCTGCAGGGCCGTTAGTCTCCGCAACCGCGCTTGCTGTTTCGCTGACATTATGCTGCGAGCAGCTTGCCACAAACTTTTAACGGAAAGAGTACTCATCCCGGCCAGCTCATCAACCATTTCCGGCGGCACATCATCGAGAGAAGGCAATGCCGTATCAAGAGTTTCGACGATGACTTTCTCAATCGGGCTTTGCACCGCTTCAGCAGCGCGTTGCACGCGCTGATAAACTCTCGCAGGGATATTCAAGGTTATTGTTTGAAAAGTCATTGATCACTTCTCCTTTGTTCGATATTGCGTCCGCTGGCAGCTTTTTTGCGAATAGAACTTACTCCTACAGCCTCAAGACATCAACGAGAGATCTCTCACGCCTCGCCCACCTGCGGCGGCTTATTCAGCTCCTCCAAATTCCCATGCCCGTGGCCGCAATCGTTTTCGCATTTGTTGATCTTTTCTTTGATCATGACCAGCGCCAGGGTTTCGTATTCGTTTCTGGGATATTTTACCGTGACCGTGTCGCGGAAGATGTCGATCTTGATGATGATGACCGCGCCCTTGTCAGTTTTAATCTCCTTGGCCAGCTCCGGAAATCCGCTAGGGAGGTTGTCAAATAGAGCATGCTACAGATGGTTGACTTTCGGTGTTCTTTGCATTTTTGTTTCCACTGCTGCTCCTTTGTTATTTCTCTCCGAGATCCTGATGATTCTGCACTAGGCAAACTCATAAACCGGCGTCTGAATGACACGCGCCGGTGCTTGCTGCTGCAAAATGATTTGTTGCAGCTTTTCAACGACATGCGGCGCAAAATATTGTTCGCCGGTTTCCCGGTCTACTCGTGCTGGTACGTTTTCAATAATGAAAAATTTCCCATCCTTGAATAAGGTATAAGTCACGTTTTGTTGAATGAGTTTTTCTTCTTTGAAGGGATTATTCATATTACCTCCTGACTCTGAAATCTTTCCACTCGACTGGATTTGGTTCATAGACTGTGATAATCTTTATAAGCGAGCGAGAAGGATAGCTGCACTGAATGTGAAGTGGCCGATTCACTTTTGTGAATCCCAGAATCAAACAACTCGGGCCATATTTGTCATCCGGATAGTCTTCGATGATTTCACCGGCAGCGATTGCCTGGCGAATTTCATCAACGGCGATCACACGCAGAATAGATTGATCCGTTGCATGTCTTGAGAATTCAAATGCCCCCGCTTCAAACCTGGCTCGGATTTCATCCACCATTGACATTCGCGTCACGCCTCGTCCACCTGCGGCGGCTTATTCAGCTCCTCCAAGTTTCCGTGGCCGTGGCCGCAATCATTCTCGCATTTGTAGATCTTCTCTTTGATCATGGCCAGCGCTAAAGTTTCATACTCATTGCTGGGATATTTTACCGTGACCGTGTCGCGGAAGATGTCGATCTTGATGATGATGCCCGTGCCCTTGTCGGTTTTAATCTCTTTAGCCAATTCCGGAAATTGCGCGATGGCCTCGTTGTAAAAATCGCGTTCGTACATCAAGCAGCATTTCAGGCGGCCGCATACGCCCGCCAGCTTGTTGGGATTGAGCGGCAGATTCTGCTCTTTCGCAGCCTGCGTGGTGATGGGCGCGAATTGGTCGATGAACGAGGAGCAGCACAGCCGCCGGCCACACACGCCGTAACCGTCAATGCGTTTGGCCTCGTCACGCACGCCAATTTGGCGCAACTCGATGCGCGTGCGGTATTCCGAGGCCAGGTCCTTCACCAATTCGCGAAAGTCGACGCGTTTTTCTGCGGTGAAAAAGAAGGTGATTTTGTTGCCGTCGAATTGATATTCGCAACCCACCAGCTTCATGTCCAGGCAATGCGTCACAATTTTTTGACGGCAGGCCTCAAACGCTTTTTTCTCGAAGGCGCGATTGCTCTGGCTGCGCACGAGATCGGCGTCCGTGGCTTTGCGCAACACTTTGCGAATCGGCTCGCCGTCAGAAATGCGGATACTGTCCGGAATGCCGACGAGCTTCACCACGCCGAGATCTTCGCCCTTCTCCGCTTCCACGATGACGAAATCGTTCACGCGAAAGGGATATTGTTCGGGGTTCACGTAGAAATTCTTGCGCTGCTCTTTGAATTTGACTTGTATGTAATTTTGCAAATTACCTCCTCGCTCGCGCCAGTTGATGAATGCGATGCAGCAGCACCATCAAAACCAGCCAGGGTTGGACATAGCGTTCGAGACATTCGATGGCATATTCGATTTCGTCGATCACGCCGGCAAAATCGAATTGCGGCAGGTTTTTGATCAAAGCCAGCAACGGCTCCCGCAGATCGGCGTTGACGATATTCTGATCCGGACCGCAGGATTTCAACACATAAGCATCCCGCACCCACAATAAACAAAACCGCAACAACGCTTGCAGCTCATGGCGATCGTTTTCGTTGGCGAGTTTATTGAGAAAATCCATCTGCTCGACCGGCTTATTGAATTTGAACGCGGTACGCATGAACTCCACCGCCAGTTGGCGCTTCGGCTCCAACTCTTCTTCGAGCAACGCGAGGGCGTAGCGCAAATTGCCGCCGGCAAGCGTCGCCACAAATGCGGCCTTGTCATGCGTTGCGCCATGATATTTTGCCAAGAATTCCACCACGCTTTGGTGCTCCAGCGGCGGGACGGCAATCGGCTGGCAACGCGAAATGATGGTCGGCAGCAAGCCTTCCAGCGAGGTTGCGGTGAGCACAAAATACGTTTGCGGCGGCGGCTCCTCCAAAATTTTCAACAGGGCATTGGCGGATTCCGCTTTCAACCGGTGCGCTTCCAACAACAGCACAACCGCGCCGGCGCCTTCATAGCTGGTGGTGGAGAGCTTGCGCTTCAACTCGCGAATATCATCGATGAGAATGAAAGAATTTTCCCACGGCCGGTTGCGGCGCAACGGCTGGGCGGCGAAGCTTTGCAGAACCTCGAGAATATCTTTTTCCGCAGCAGAGCTGGTGCGCGGAAAAACCAGATGCGTGTCGGGATGTGCCATCTCGGCAATGCGTTTGCAGTTGGCGCACTGGCCGCATGCCAGCGTGTCCTCACTCTCGTCGCTGAATAACGACATGCTGCCGGCTTGGCGGCGGCGGCGTTCACACAG
>SZPB01000372.1 GCA_030263535.1 Cytophagia bacterium CHB2 | reverse complement strand
TGAGAGTGCATTGAAACTGAGCAAGGGGCAAACGGCAGGGGGCAAAAAAGCAAAGCCCCGACACCTGATGTCTCGCCGGTCTCTGACGCTTGAACTGTTGCCATTTGCGCCTTGCCCCATGCAACTTGCCCCTTGCGCCGAGTGCATTGAAACGGAGCAGGGGGCAAAAGGCAGGGGGGCAAAAAAGCAAAAACAACATCATCAAATCACCGGTTTCCGTCGATCGCGTCTTTTGTTTTTTGCAACTTGCAACTTGCTGAGAGTGCATTGAAACTGAGCAAGGGGCAAACGGCAGGGGGCAAAAAAGCAAAGCCCCGACACCTGTGAGAGTGCATTGAAACTGAGCAAGGGGCAAACGGCAGGGGGCAAAAAAGCAAAGCCCCGACACCTGATGTCTCGCCGGTCTCTGACGCTTGAACTGTTTGCCATTTGTGCCTTGCCCCATGCAACTTGCCCCTTGCACCGAGTGCATTTAAACGGAGCAAGTGGCACAGGGCAAGTGGCAAAAAAGCCCCAGCACAGAATGTCCCGCCGATCTCTGAGGCGTGAATTATTTGCCATTTGCGCCTTGCCCCTTGCAACTTGCCCCTTGCTTCCTGCCCCATGCCTGGAGGGAATTATGACTCACGAAGAATGGCTCGCCAATGTTCCGGACAGTATCAAGAACGATCGGCTGTGGGAATTCACCGCTTATCAAAAAGCCTTATTGCTTTACGATTTGATGTGGGAAGACTGCGAAAAAATGCTACCGGACGTTCGCGGTCGCGGGAATGCCGACCAGCTCAATCGCAGCGTCGGATCGATCAGCGCCAACATTGAAGAAGGCTATGGCCGCGGCTTTGGGAAGGAGTATGATTATTTTTTGCGAGTCGCCCTCGGTTCAGCGCGCGAAAGCCGAGGGTGGTATTATCGCAGCCGGCGGTTTTTGTCCTCGGCAGTTTTGCCGCATCGCTACGCACTGCTCGATGAAATCATCGGGCTGTTGGTAAACAAAGTTCAGGCAAGGAAGAAGCTGGAATCTGTCAAGCAATAGCAATGACGCAAGTCCGGAACATTTTTTTGCCATTTGCGCCTTGCCCCTTGCTGAGAGTACCCCAAAGCACGAAGTGCATTTCCTTCCCAAAATCCTCCCAACCCGGACGTCCGCAACGAAAAAGAAAATATTCAGCGGCTAGAAGAACCAACGGATGCGGGAGGCTTCAGCAGTTGGGTTTTTCAATCAGTTGGAAAAATCTCTGCTTTTTTGCAACGATTCAATTTTAAAGAGCCAAATGCAGACAAAACATTTCTTCCGATAAATGACATGTCGCGAAACCACTTCCACGAATTAAGGTAACAGACCACTCGCCTGTTTTGTCTCTTGCTATTTTCAAACAATCTATTAGTTTTGACGGCACCTAAAGCCGACAAGCGTGGTGCAGGATTTTTTTGCTGGCGGGGAGGCGCTTCATTTACCGGGGGAGCACGCCCGGCTGCGGGGTGGAAACATGTTGCCAAGATCAACAAATTTTCGATCTGAAGCAGCAAAAACGAATTTTTGTTGAGCGAGAACGAACAAAACTCAAGAGGGAGAGCAAGCCATGTTCGCTGGCAAAACCTGGGACGAATGGATCGGCCAGTATGCGCAGAGCCACCAAAATCCCGTCAATCGCGCGTGTCACACCATCGGTATTCCCCTAATTGCGATTTCCGTGCTGCTGTTCCTGGCTGCGCCGTTCGTTGCGAATCTCTGGCTGCCGGCGCTGGCGTTGTTTGTCATCGGCTGGATTTTTCAGTTCATCGGACATGCCTTCGAAGGCAAACCGCCGGAGTTTTTGCGCGACTGGCGTTTTTTGTTCGTGGGCCTGCGCTGGTGGTTTGCCAAGGTGCGCGGCCGCGCGTGAGCGTGCACGAAATTTTAAATAGCAGAGATTTTATATGTACACGGTTTATCGAATCAACGCAAATGATTTGGACAATCGCTTTCTCAAATCATTGAAGGCCTTGTTTAAAGATAAGGAAATTGAGATTGCGATATCGGAAGCGCCGCAACGAGAAGACGATGAAACAGCCTATCTGCTGCGATCTCCGGAAAATCGCGAGCGTTTGCTGCATGCCATTGAAAACGCCACACGTGGTCGCAATATGGTAACGGTAGAACCTGACGAATGGCAATGAGAAAAGTCTCATTGTTAAGAAGAAAAAGCTGAAGCCTCTTGTCTAATCCTCTCCCCAAACTCTTCAAAAACTCGTTTTATCTCCTCGTCATGAATCTCGGCACGCTGGGCGCGCTGTTCGTGTTCTCCGTGCTGTTGGCCAGAACGCTGGGCCAGGAAGCGCTCGGGCTTTATGCCCTGTTCACGGCCACGCTCATGCCGTTTTCATATGCCGTTGATCTCGGACAATCAACCTCTTTGGTGCAGGAGATGGGCCGCGCGCCGGCTGCCGGCAACCGCATTTTAAAAAACACGTTGCTGTTGAAAATGCTGCTGAGCGTGGCAGCAACAGCGGGGCTGCTGCTCTTCTCTTTTTTCTATTTCCAGAAAGCGGAGGAGCGCAGCCTATTTTTCGTTTTCGGCTTGATGCTGTTGCCGCGCGGCCTCGGCGCGACGTTTGAGGCCGCGTTTCGCAGCCGGCAGAAAATGGCATTTCTCATGTGGGCGAATGTGGGGCATGGCGCGTTGCTGGTGTTCGCAAGCTGGGTGCTGCTGCGCGCGGGTTATGCCTTGCCAACGATCATCGGCCTGCTGGTTTTGCTCGAAACCCTCAAGACGGTTTTGCTATGGCTGCTGTATCGCCGCGAGGAAAACTTCAGGTTCTTCTCTTCCGGACCGGCGTTTGACCGGGCGCTCGCGCGCGCTTCGGTTGCAACGGCGCTGCCGTTTTTCGTCATGGGCCTGCTCGGCATTCTGCATTCCCGCGTTGATGTGATGTTGCTGGCGGCGCTGCGCGACAACGCGGAAGTCGGCGTGTTCAGTGCGGCAAGCAGCTTTGTGAAAGTGCTGCGCGTTGCACCCTCCGTCATCGTTGCTTCGTTCTTTCCGGCGATTGCAGGTATGCAGAAAAACTCGGCACAACTGCACAAGCTGGCAGCGAAGACACTATGGGCGCAACTCGCGTTCAGTTTGAGTCTCGCGGTGATCATTTTCCTGTTGGCAGATTGGCTCATCGCAACGACTTATGATTTTCCCGCCGCGACCACCGTCCTGCGCGTGCAGGTGTGGTCGATCATACCGCTGGCGTTGTATTCGACGCTGGTTTACGTTTTCTTCCAATCCGACAAATCTGCGTGGAATGTGGGCATTCTGGCCGCGACGTTGTTGTTGAATGTGATATTGAATTATCTACTGATTCCCAGCCGCGGTGCACTCGCCCTGGCGATCAGCAATCTCGCGAGTGAAACGTTTTGTTGCGTGTTGTATTTCAGTCTTTATCGTAGATTGACTCGCGCCGCGCCGGGCGTGTTTTAACAAGATGAAGATTCGCCAGTATTTATAAGGTTTTATGCCATGCTTAAAAGTATTCAACGTTTGTACAGTACCACATTTGCGATGTCGAAGATGATAAAATAACACCATCCTTGCAGGAATGAAGCGCTTTCAAGGAAAATCTCCTTGACTCGCGCACAAAAATGTTGTATCATCAGCCACGATGAAATCGCAATTAAGCCTTTATCGATTCTCTCAAACGTTGACAACGCCTGAGTTGAATGGAAAGGCTTTTTTTATGCCTATTTGAATCGGCTCTCATGGATCAACAAGATTATTGCTTATGCCAGCCTCTGCGCCGACAATAAAGATTCGCGGGGAAATTATGGATGCGGCGGGCCTGAACCGCACGCTGTCGCGCCTCGCTCACGAGATCCTCGAATCGAATCGCGGCATCGAAAACTTGGTTGTGGTTGGCATTCGCACACGCGGCGTGCAGCTCGCGCAACGCTTGATCGAACGCATCGAAAGCATCGAGGGCCGCAAGCTGCCGCTCGGCTCGCTGGATGTCACGCTATACCGCGACGATTTGGCTTACCGGCAGGACGCGCTGTTGAGCCGCACAAAGCAATCACGCATTCAGGCCACGGATATTCCGTTTGATCTGGAAGGCAAAATCGTCATTCTCGTGGATGATGTGATTTATACCGGCCGCACGATTCGCGCGGCCATGGATGCGTTGATGGATTTTGGCCGGCCCGCGAAAATCCGTTTGGCGGTGATGATCGATCGCGGCCATCGCGAGTTGCCGATTCGGCCCGATTTCGTCGGCAAGGAAGTTGTTACCACGACAGGAGAGGAAGTTCGCGTACAATTAGCCAATGTGGATGGAGTTGATGGTGTACTTTTGGTTGAAGTATCGCAATAATCACAGGCGCAGACCTGATCCGAACAGCTTGGCGCGTAGCTCACCTCGGGCGCGATCAGGAAGCCTTTTAGAGGTGAGGATGCTATGATCGTTTCCAAGCATTTGTTAGGGCTGGCGGGCGTTCGGCGCGAGGAAATTTCACTGATTCTCCGAACAGCGCAATTTTTTAAAGAAGTTCTCAATCGTCCCATTCCCAAAGTTCCCACCCTGCGCGGTAAAACCATTGTCAATCTCTTCTTCGAAAATTCCACCCGTACTCGCATTTCATTTGAATTAGCCGAAAAAAGATTATCCGCCGACTCGGTCAGCTTCAGCGCCTCCGGTTCGTCCGTTACAAAAGGCGAAACGTTGCTCGACACCGTGCGCAATCTCGAAGCCATGAAGATCGATATGGTGGTGGTGCGCCATCATGCTTCGGGCGCGCCGCATTTTTTGGCAACGATGATCGGGGCCGGCGTGATTAATGCCGGTGATGGCCGGCACGAACATCCGACGCAGGCGCTGCTCGACCTGATGACATTGCAGGATAAATTCGGCAAGCTCGAGGGCTTGAAAGTCGCGATTGTCGGCGATGTGGCGCACAGCCGGGTGGCGCGCAGCAACATTCACGGCTTGCGCACCATGGGCGCGAAAGTCGCAATTTGCGGTCCGGCGACCTTGTTGCCGCGCGAACCGCGGGAAGCCTTTGGCAATGACGTCGAAGTTTTCACCAAAGTCGATGACGCCATTCGCTGGGCGGATGCGCTCAATGTGCTGCGTTTGCAATTGGAGCGCCAGGCCAGCGGTTTGCTGCCCTCGCTGCGCGAGTACACCAACTACTTCGGCATCACGCGCAAGCGGCTGGAGGCGGCGAAGAAGGAGGTGACCATCCTGCACCCCGGGCCGATAAATCGCGGCGTGGAGTTGGAGAGTGATCTGGCAGACAGTGAATTCTCCGTCATTCTCGATCAAGTGACCAACGGCGTGGCCGTGCGCATGGCCGTGCTTTATCTCAAAAGCGGCGGCGATTTGGAAGTGGCGAACGGCGGTGATTGAGGCGCAAGTTTTTTCAAGAAAATTTTTTAGCCACTGGTTTGCACGGATTCAGAGATTTTTTGGTACAATTCCCCAAAGTTGGTGCAGTAGATATGCCACCCTTGCAGGGTTATCCCCTGTTCTTTTTGGCTATCTTTCTATAATCATGACATCCCTTCGGGATTCGCGGTTTGGAAAATCCCGAAGGGATGTCATGATTATAGTCATTTGGCGTTTTTTCTTCATGAAACCACGAAGTGGTGACATAATTTCGTACTCAATGAAAGGGCAATTTAAAACACAAAAAATCGGTTAGGATCCGTGTTCATCCGTGGCTAAAGAAAAGTGTCGGGTCTGAAATTGCAAAATTTGCTGCCGGATAATTTTCAAGAATATGCAATGAGCGGGTGCAATTCCCCAAAGTTGGTGCAGTAAATATGCCACCCTTGCAGGGTTATCCCCTGTTCTTTTTGGCTATCTTTCTATAACCATGACATCCCTTCGGGATTCGCGGTTTGGAAAATCCCGAAGGGATGTCATGATTATAGTCATTTGGCGTTTTTTCTTCATGAAACCACGAAGTGGTGGCATAATTTCAAGGCTCAATGAAAGAGCAATTTTGAAACACAAAAATCGGTGAAAATCCGTGTTCATCCGTGGCTAAAAAATTATCCGGTCGAGATTTTTTTGTAGATTTTTTTTTCTGCAGACGAAGCGTTTCCCTTTTTGTGAGATAAAATATGCCTCGAGAAATCATCACCACCCCTGCTCCCAATCTGCTGTTTCGCAACGCGCATGTTGTCGATCCCGGCTTGGGCCTCGAACAAACCCTCGACGTATTGGTTGAGAACGGTGTGATCAAGCAAGTGGCGCCTCAAATTCAAGCGCCCTACAATTTTGAGATGATCAACGCTTCCGGACTTGTGCTCACACCCGGCTGGTTCGACATGCATGTGCATTTCCGCGAGCCCGGGCGCGAAGACGAGGAGACGGTGATCACCGGTTGTGCGGCAGCTCTGGCCGGCGGCTTCACCGGCGTTTGTCCCATGCCCAACACTTCTCCTGCAACCGACAAGGCGGAAATTGTTAAAGCCATCATCCGGCAAGGCGAGCAGACGATTGTCGATGTTCACCCGATTGCTGCTGCGAGCAAAGGCCGCAACGGCAAAGAGCCTACCGAGATTGCGGAGTTGGTCGATGCCGGCGCTGTGGCGTTTTCGGATGACGGCTGCTCTATTCGTA
>SZPB01000371.1 GCA_030263535.1 Cytophagia bacterium CHB2 | reverse complement strand
ATATTGGGTGTCGCAAAATACTCCCGAGTAGCTCAACCGGCAGAGCGGGTGGCTGTTAACCACTAGGTCGTAGGTTCAAATCCTACCTCGGGAGCCAGATAGGACTAAGGTCAACATGATCGCCCATGTTGGCCTTTTCTTTTTGGTGGGTAGCATTGGTAAGCGCAAGCAAATCAAAGGGCTTGCGATAGGATGGAATTAACTCGCCGTTCTTCCAAACGGAGTTCGAACACACGAAATCCAAAAGACGGCGTTTTTCCTTCATCGGCTGCATTTCGTAGAGACTCACTGCTCTTTGTGACAATTCCAAAAGTTTGATGCCTTCTTCAAGATACGACTGATTGGCGGCCTGGTGCTTTTCTATGGTACGCAAAATCTCCGCTTGTTCATTTCGCCATTCCGCACTTTTGCGCTCGAAGAGTTCCGCCGAAATCTCCCCGTCAAGCTTATCGACATAAATTTGATCAATGCGATGTTGTAGCTTTTGATACTGCCTTTGCAGCTTGGCTATCATCTCATCATGATGTTGCTTTTCATCGCGATGGCTTTCACGCAACGCCAGCGTAACCCACGCCAAGACCTCGTCGTCCATTTTGATCGCCTTTAATGCCTGGCCGAACTGTCTGGCAATCTCTTCTTCGCGCACATATTTCTCAGGGCATCTTCCTCGGTTGCCGGTGCAATGATAATAGACATATTTCCCTTTTTGAATTTCTGCCGTCAAAGCGCAACCACAATGACCGCAACTGACCAGCCCTTGAAATGCCCATCTGTATTTGCGCTGCTGTGCACGAGGTTTCCCCATGTCCGATAAGCGTTCTTGCACCGCATCGAAAAGCCCCTTTGAAATCAACGGCTCATGCTTACCCTCGTACAGCTTTCCTTTCCACCTAAAGCCGCCGTAATAAATTGGGTTGGTCAGTATGCGATGAACCAAGCTGCGGTGAATCTTGCTGCCTGCCTTCCCATAGGTCAGGCCCTCCGCCGTCGCCATCTTAGCGACTTCAAGCAGCGAATGCTTGCCCGTCACATACCACTCGAAAAGCTTGGCAATCAACGGCGCAACCTCGGGATTCAACTGAATGATGCGTTTGCCCTCGGCCTGAGTGTTCAAATAGCCAAGCGGGGCACCGCCGGGGTAAACGCCCTGTGCCGCTTTCTCCGCCATACCCTTTTTCGTTTCTTCCGAAAGATTGTCGATGTAGTTTTTTGCCATGAGAACTTTAATGCCGTGCATGAGTTTTTCCGACGAACGCGAATCCTCAGACAACACAAAGTTTTCTTTGACAAAATGAATTTCTACGACAAGCTCGTCTAATATCACCCAATCTTTTAGATTTCGATACAGACGATCTGTTTTTTCAACCAATATGGCTCTGCACCTGTTCGCCGATTCGCCTTTTTTGCTTTCCGCTTTCAGAAACTTTGCCATTTCGGTAAAATTGGTGCGACCGGCGTGTTTTGCCGTTTCAACGTCCTCGTATTCCTGGACTACCGAAAAGCCTTTTTGCATGGCATAATCACGCAGAAGCTTGAGTTGAGCCGGGATCGAATATCCTTCCTTTTCCTGTTCTTTGCTCGAAACCCGCGCATAAATCACCGCTTTTTGTGGCTGCTCGCTCAAATCTCGGCTCGAATTATTTTGTCTTCTTTTCCAATTCCCGCGCGATCAATTCGCCCACCCAATCTTGTATCGTCGTGTCCAGTTCCGCCGCTTTAATTCTCAGGCGCTTATGCAAATCGTCTGTAATGCGAACGTGGATCATCCGCAACTTTTGCTTATCCGTCTTTTGTCTAGCCATGCTCGACCTTTGTGCCAATCAGTGAAATCCCTTTCATGTGACAAAATAGCCAAGTTACTTTTCAATGTCAACAACAAATTTGCCAGGTCACTATTTTTTCTTTGAGTTTTCGGCATTCTCCCACTCGGCCAGGACTCGGAAGAAGCCGGCAAGATTTTCAACCGTTTCGCGCGCTTCTTCTTGTGAGAATGCCACGCCGGTCTTTTGTTGCCAGAATGAAGCCGTCTGCCGCAAGAAATCCGCATCCGCAGGCAAGCCGCGCCCACCTCGCAACCGCGCCGGCTTCTCGAATGTCTCAGCGGACAGCCGCTCATGACACTCAAGCTGATTCTGTCGTTTCTGGCTCTTCAAATGCTTTCTATGATTCCTTATGCGCTCTTGTCGTCATTGCTCGTTGCGACGTGCTTCAGCAAGAATGAGTAGTATTCATCCAAATCCATTGGCATTGGCTTGATCAAGATGCCGCTGAGAGAAGCGTTTCTTTCCGCCTCTCCAACGTCATACTCCTCGAGTGGGCCATCATACGGCAGGATAATTCGGAAATGAATGTTAGGCGACACTCGTTTTTCGAGCTTCTCTAATCGCGTCCTGTGGCTCATGACCTACTTTTTCTGCGCTGTGACGTTGTTCCAAAACGGTTATTCGTTTCTCTATATCCGAAACTTCGAACGATTTGATCATGATATTGCAGAGATACCCTATCTTGCTTGCCTTCGATTCCTCCGTCTCATTCCGCAACAAGTCATTGATGATTTTGGCCAAAAGCCGATTCACGTCCGAGACCGACCGGAGCCGGATCGAGCGTTTTTTCTCAGGCGAGGGGATAGTCTCGCCCTTCTTCTTTTTGTTTTTCATTCAGTTAGCAGCAGCGTAGAACAGCATTCATGAACAACTTAACGCCCCTTCCGGCGCATTTCACCACATACAAATATGCCATTTCGCTCAGGATACTGGCCTTCTTCGTGTGTGACCGTTTGACGAAATCTTTGCCAATCTCCGCTCGCGTGCTGTGCCGGCCTGTTGCTCTAACGATTGTATGATCGCCTGAAGCGCCGGGTCACCTTCAACCTCAACGCCAATCTCTTGCGCCTTCAGTCGCAGCATTTCCGCTGCTTCTCCAAATGCAACTTCGGACTCCAGCACCCAGGTAACTTGCGCTGGCCTGCCAAGCAAGTAGAGGGCAAGAAACATGCGTGCCTGGTGCCGTGTTTGTGGCGTTGAATCCTTGATCGTTTCTCTCTTTTTGCCCTGCATTTCATAGCCAAGCGCGTCAACCTTCGCTTGCCTTACAATCGCTCGCCAATCGTTAACGGTGACTTCTTCACTGGTTGCATCCCAATAGGCTTTCCGAAATGGTTTTGAAGGCCGGCCCGGCCCGCCGGAGTTGCCGGGAAGAAAACGGCCGTTACTACTCCTGTGTTTGCTCTTCATGGTTTTTCAATGCTCCGTTTTGGTTGCCGATGAAAACGGCTGAAAACGGCTCCACAGTTGTTTCCTGTCGTCAAACCGTCTGGCAAAATGGGCAAGTTGGGCAAGTTCGTGGTAATTCAGTAGATTATCAGTATTCACTCGCTTGCTTCCGTCAACTTGCCCAAATGTCAACTCTATAGCAGCAGCAAAATGGGCAAGTTGAAACCTACTTGAGTTCCCAAAACCATATGTCACCAACTTTCACCGGCTTTTTGCAAATCTCCTCTCGCGCAGAACGAATGATCTTCGGGCTGTGTTCTTTAGCTTTCATCTGCTCTTCAATATCTTTTGCTGGGCGTGGGCCATCACGTAGTAAATCCTCAAGATCGACAATTGCACCAGCCACCGCAGCAGACATTCTTCGTGGAAACGTCTCATTTGACTCAATGAAATCGAAATGCCCCAAAGCGTCACTTTCTGGAGTATCAACCCGATAAGTGATTGCGTCCGACAGTTTTCCAAGCCGGTTCTTCGCCATGCCAACTTTGAGAAGAAATGCACCAGGTTTTCGCGCGCTTTGAGCCGTTTGAAACAGCAAGACAAGGTCGCTTTTCGTCACGAGCACGCGAGAATCGGAAACATCCGCAAGCGTCAATTCATCGCGATCCCACGCCGTCTTCTTGGTATGAGTTATCCAAACCTCCGCGACATTATTCCTTGCTGCGAATTCCCGACATTTTTGAAGGGGAAAATTTAAGTCACCTGCGCGATTGTATTCCCCACTTAGAAAATCAAGAACCGTATCAAACACAACAACCCGCGCATGATGTTGCTTTACCTTCTCCCCTAACCCTTGCCAGAACCGTTCAGAACCGAAGGTGGGGTCAAAGCTTGCGTCGGGATTGACAGCAACAGGAACGACGCACTTATTTTGCATCGCATTTTGCCGCACGTGAAACGCATGATTGGAAAGATCAAAATCAACAACGTACAGGCTTGGAATTCCCGCTTTGTTCAACAGCCATTGCGACATCAACGATTTCATTGTACCGCTTTTGCCGGCGACCAAAGTCACACAGCCTGCAAAGGCGAAATTGGGAACAAGAGTTTCGATTTCAAGATTTTTTGGAGGCATCGCATCCATAAAATATTCCTTTGAAACTGATTTATAACGAGTGTTTTGCAAATCAGCGAGGAGACTCGAAAACTCTTCCTCCGTCGAGCCGTTTCTTGATAGCTCAATCCCCCGATGCAGTAGCTCAATTCGACGCCGTTTTCTCGCTTTCTCAAGAATGATGCTGGTGTGAACTTCAACGTTTGCCGATGAAATAACGCCATTCACTAAATCAGAAAGGAAAGGACGCCCTCCAATTTCATCCAATTGTCCCCGCCGAGATAATTCATCAGCCAGAGTGATAGCGTCAACGGCAATCTTCCTGTTGGCAAGCTCCACGATGGCGTAAAAAACCTTCTGATGTGCCGGCACGTAGAAATCAGAAGACCTCAGCGTGCTTGTCAACTTCTTGAGAGCCTCATTGTTCATCAAAACCGCGCCCAGCAACGCTTTTTCAGCGTCCTCGGCAAACGGTGGTGGCCCCGCAGACTCATAAGCCCTTGAGGAATATTCAATCATTGTACTCCTCTCTCGACTTTATCCAGCGCATCTACCGCCATCATTTGATTCTTTTTGCTCGTTGTCAAAAGGCTCTTTGGTGTAACACCAAGCACACGTGCAAATGCCTCAAGCTCATCCAAATACGCGGTGGCGTAGCCCGCTTCGATCTTTGAAACCCTTGACAAAGGCACGCCAGAAAGCTCTGAAAGCCGAAGTTGCGTAAGGCCGGCGCGAAGTCGAGAAAATTTTAGATTGAGATTTTTCATGGGCAGAAATCTAAGAAGAAAATTTTCTCCTTGCCTGTGACAACTCTCGATAGATTTTCGTTTTGCTCTTGTCACACCTTTAAAACAAAAAAGCCCAAATAGGAACCTATTTGGGCCTCGAAAGTGACACTTGCCAGTTGATCAACGCTTCTTTTGCTTGTGTTCAGACATTCGTTTATTGCGAGATTTCTTACCGTAGCGATAAGCAAAGCGACGCAGCGTGCCTGGATCACGCCGCAAATATTGCGACCGAATGACTTCCAATGCCGGGTGGAATTGCTTCACATAGTAAGGCAAAGACTCAGCGCATTTCTCAAGTTTGTCTGAATAAAGTGAAACAAATAATTCACTCACAACCTTCCACTCGTTTCTGAATTGCGCAACACGCAGCCCCTTCTGTTTACGCCTGCTTGCTTCTCTCTCGACTAGCCTTTTCAATTCCCAGACAGAGCGCGCGAGCGCCACTTTTATTTTGTGGCTCAGATCCTCTGTCAACTTGCCGAATTCCGTCTTCGAATGTTGAATAATTGCATCGAGCGTGCGTAAGGCACCATCCAAGTGAAGATGTAGTTCGTCTAACAACTCATCCCTTCTTTTCTCTCGAAACACGATGCCCTTCTTGCGAATTCCTGATTTCTCGATTTCACCGATCTCATTTTTCAATGGATCAAACGAGACGCGAATTCCAACTGGAGAAAGATTTTGTTTAATCTTCATCAATTGATCACGAGCGCTGCTAAAAATTTGCTCGTCACTCCTCAACTGAGGCTCTGCCAATCCTCGAAGGAGATGTTCAGGTAAGGGATTTGGCATTATTTCATTGACGACTCGCAACACCTTTCTCGCAAAAGAAGGGGCATCATCAGGAAGAACCCCATCGTCATAAAGCTTCCGGGCCCAATTAATTTCCGCCGCTGAGTAGCCTTTGGAATTTGATTTCATATCGAGCGTTCGCGTGGTTAAATGGCATAGTCACTTTCGTCTTTTGGATGCCTGCCGTTTAGTACGACACCGATACCGATAAGCAAGCTGTCGCACAGAATCGACTGAAGGCGTGAAGTAGGGTGTATTTATGTTGCTTGAACCAAACTCTTTCATGAGACTAATCACAAGTTTCCATTGATTTCGATAGACCGGCAGTCGCGGATTGCAGGATTTTCGTCTTTTATTTTCTTTCTCGATGGCCCG
>SZPB01000370.1 GCA_030263535.1 Cytophagia bacterium CHB2 | reverse complement strand
AGGCATTCTCGGAAAAAATTTCAGCGCGCTGGCCTTCTTCAATATAATTGAGCATGCGGTCGGTGAGCACCACTTCCACGCGCACGTTATCCAATTGACCCAATGTGAATAGTCGCGTGCCGCTATTCACCAGCATGCCGACTTCCGCATTGCGGTTGCCCACCGAGCCGTCGATGGGCGCGCGAATAACGGTTTGCGACAACGCCTCTTCGCGTTCATCGCGCGTGGCTTGCGCTTGCTCGACGCGCGCTTCGGCCAGCTCAAAATTGGCTTCCGCGGAAACGGCGCGCGTTTGCACGGCTTCCAACTCCGTGGCGCTGGCCAGTCCTTTTTCTGCCAGGGTTTTGGTGCGTTGCAATTCCGCGCGCACTTCCTGCAACTGCGCCTCGGCCTGTTTCGCCTGGGCCACGGTGATTTGATAACCCGCGCGCGCTTGTTTCAATTGTTCTTGAAATTCTCTATCACGCAAACGCACCAACGGTTGCCCGCGTTTGACGACATCGCCGTTCTTCACGGAAACTTCCACGATCACCGCATTGATTTCGGGATAAATCTCGATCTGATTCTTCGCTTTCACCACGCCGCTGAAGCGCTCGCTCAACGGCAACGAGCCGTATCGCGCTTGCACGGCTTCCACCACGGGGATAAGGCGGTTGGCTTGTTCCTGGCCTGCGGTTTCGGACTCCGCAGAACAGCCGAGCATAAGTAAATTCATGCCGCTTACCAACAACACACCAACCATGCGTTGCCGTTTTATCGCCGCTGCTTTACTCCGTATCATCATCGCATCTCTCTCATCGTTAACAGAAAATTCACGGTCGTGTTGTCACACGGACACGAGTTATGTTCCCGCTGCCACACCGTTCTGGCCTTCCTTGCGATACGTTCCCGGCGCCACGCCCATCTCGCGTTTGAAAGCCTTGCTAAATGAAGCTTCCGATTCATAACCCACGGCCGCGGCCACCTCTGAAATAGTCGCAGCGCCTTGATGCAGCAAATCACCGGCTTTGAACATGCGCCATTTGGTCACATACGACAACGGCGGCATTCCGGCCAGATGCGTAAAGCGCACCGAAAATGCGGTACGCGACATATTCACTTGCGAGGCCAGTTCCGCCACCGTCCAGGGATGATCAGGCTGTTCGTGAATCAATTCAAATGCCCTGCCGATGCTCGCATCTGCAAGGCCGCGCAGCCAGCCGGCTTTTTCTTTGCAATCATTGCCCGTCTGTTCGACGATGTGCGCACGCAAAATTTGAATAAAAAGCATATCCGTCAAGCGCGAGGCCATGATCTGCGCCCCGGGATTTTTGGAGGTGGTTTCCGCGGCCATCCATTTCAACGTCGTTTCCAGCCAGGGCACAAGCTGGCCGCGTTCGCCCTGAATATGAATCACCGGCGGCAAGGTGGATAGAAAAGGCTTGGCGGCAGGATTGTCGAAGATGAACGAACCGGTCACCATCGCGGTCAACGAGCCGCCGCCGCCGTGGTGCAGGGCGCGGCACGCGTCATGTTTGAGGCATTGGGGGGTGAGATGTTCGAGCGGCACAATCGGGCTGTCGGGATGATCGCGCAAAATGTGAGCATCGCCGTGCATCAACATCACAAAATCGCCACCCACCAGCGACAAGTCTTTGTATCCTTCAACTTCGAGATAGCAACTGCCGCGCGTCACGACATAAAAAATCGCATGGCCGCATTGCGATGGAACCTGAAAGCCCCACGGCGCTGTCAGTTCCGTACAAAATTGCACCTTACTGCGCAGGCGGATGGTGTTTAGAACATCAGAAAGTACGTCCATTCTATAAGAGCCAATTTATTGAACGATAAGACATAAAAAATGGCTTTTTGAATATTGAAAATTTCCACTTAATGTATTACAATATACTGTAGAAAATCTAATGTGGCAAGAAAATTTCCGTCTTTTTCTTCACCAGTAAACTTGTTTGTTTAAGATTCGGGTAATTGTTTGTCCACATGTTCATCAGCACGATGTGCATTAACATAAAATCAAACTACTGCAATGGAAGAGAATATTTGATATGGAAATTGGCATTTACACCTTTGCCGAAACGACGCCGGATCCGGCAACCGGCCGAACGATCAGCGCCGCACAGCGGCTGCGTAATCTCGTTGAGGAAATCAAACTCGCCGAACAGGTTGGGCTGGAAGTCTTTGGTGTCGGAGAACATCATCGCCCCGACTTCGCCGTGTCCGCTCCGGCAGTGGTGCTGGCCGCGGCAGCAGAGCATACCAAAAACATCCGGCTGACCAGCGCCGTCACGGTGCTGAGTTCTGATGATCCCGTGAGGGTTTTTCAAAACTTTGCCACTTTGGATTTGCTTTCCGCCGGGCGCGCGGAGATTATGGCGGGACGCGGATCGTTCATCGAGTCTTTCCCGTTGTTTGGATATGATCTCAACGATTACGATGAGCTGTTCGCAGAAAAGCTTGAGCTTCTCTTGCAACTGCGCGATCATGTGCATGTAAATTGGTCAGGCAAACACCGGCCGCCGATCAAGGATCTCGGAATTTATCCCCGCCCGTTGCAAAATCCTCTGCCAATATGGATTGCCGTCGGCGGCACACCGCAGTCAGTTGTGCGCGCGGCGATGCTGGGATTGCCTCTGGCGGTTGCCATCATTGGCGGCGCGCCGGAACGCTTCGCGCCTCTCATCGCGCTTTATCGCGACACCGCACGCCGGGCTGGACATGATCCGGCACAGCTTCCGGTAGGCATCAACTCACATGCTTATGTTGCAGACTCTTCGCAACAGGCGGCAGATGAGTTCTATCCCTCTTATGCCGAAGTGATGACCAGGATTGGGCGGGAACGCGGCTGGCCGCCCACCACGCGAGAGCAGTTCGAGGCGCTGCGTTCACCGCGAGGTGCGCTGCTCGTGGGCAGTCCGCAAGAAGTGATCGACAAGATTCTTTTTCAATATGAAATTTTCGGCCATCAGCGCTTTCTGGCGCAACTGACTGTCGGCTCGATGCCGCATGATAAAACAATGCGCGCGATTGAGCTTTTGGGAACGAAAGTCGCGCCGGCCGTGCGTCAGGAAATCGCGCGCCGCACGGCTACAAGCACGACTGCCAGGATTTAGTCGGTTAAGAGTGCAATGTTGCTTTGCGGTAAAGAAAATTCAAACCGCGAATTGCCGCTAATAAGCGCGAATTTTTTATTCGCGTTCAGTGGCGTCTATTCGCGGTTTAAACCTGCTTGTTGCAGAGCTTGAAATTCATTTGCGTGTGCAAGAATTATATTCTTCTGCTTCTGTGTACTCTGTACCTTCGGCTACACCCGTGTAACTCTCGAAGTCGATCCGGTAGCCGTCCGGGTCTGACAGTGCAGTGACCCACATGCCATTCCCCACAAAGGGCCGTGAAGCCGGAATTCCGCGCGCGGTGAATTCGTGGTACAGCGCCAGCGCATCCTCGCAAATGAAGCAGATTGTGACGCCCACGCCGACTTTACCTTCAGGCGCCCAAGAGTCGTGTCCTTCCTTCTTGAATTCCTGCAGCATGAGAGCCGCATCCCCGCGTTGCAGCCAACACCAGCGCAGCTTGCCCTCGTCAATCCACTTGTTAGTCATCTCAAAGCCGAGGCCATCAACGTAGTAACGCAGGGAAGTTTCCATATTCGAAACAGCGAAAAACGATACGGCTTGTTTGAGGTTCGGTTCCATGAGCGGATTCCATTTAGCGCTTTGAAATTATCTTCTAAAAACATTCTCACACAAAAAAGTGTAAGAAAAAAATCAACAGGCCTTCGCGTCTGTGCCTTGAAGTTGTTCTTGGTCGCGCAGATACGCCGCGATCTCGCGATGGGATTTGTCCGCATCATCGCCATCCGGCTCGGCGATATAATACTCGGCCCACCCCAGGGGCGTAGCGTTCCAAACGCTGTCTTTTGTGTCGAGCGCGGCGCCAGCCTGCACGAGAACTTTCACTGCTTTCAGCGAACCTGAGCTTACGGCGTGATGGAGGGCGGTGGCGTGCGAATAAAGATCAGCGCTGGGACGATTCAGATCAACTCCAAAATCAATCATTCGCCGAAGCGCCTCAGCCTTACCTCGGAGAGCGGCAAGAATGAACGCGAATTGTTTTTCGCCGGCGCTTGTCGTTGGGGCAAGGCGCGTGGCGTCATCCCAACGTTCCAAACAAAGAGCGGTTGCCAATGTCAGCTTGGCTCCGCGCGCAACAAGATGCGCGGCAGCAGCAAAGTTGGCATTGACCAGGGCATTGTCCGGATTGCCGTCGGGAGCAGCGCCGGCGTCGATCAGCACGTCAATCAACTCGATTTGGACCCCGCACTTGCGCGCCACCCATGAAAAGGAAACTAGTTGCAACGCGTAATCGAGTTGTTCTTGCAGATTATCTGTGCCCTCGTGTTTTGCCATATCAATGATCGTGCGCGCCACCTGGGCAATATTTTGGGGTAGAATATTATTCCGGACCGGATCCTCAGCCACGAACCAGAGCAGATACGGTTGTCGGAAGAATCCATCGAGCGCGTTGCCAACTGTGTCGCGCAGCCACGCGCCGGGCGATTCGAGGCGTTTGTGCACCAAGCCGGAGTTTGCGGCGAGGAGGCGTTTAAGCTTGCTTACGTCGCCGGCATCGATGGCGGCCACCGCCTCGCGAAAGAGGAAGTCGAGAGTTTCGAGATTGTACAAGAAAATTTTTCCTTGAGAAAATTGTTTTACAAGAAATTGTGCAACGACAACAGCGAGATCACCGTTGCCGGATTGCGAGGGCCAGCCCAAATGCTTAAGGCTAGGGTCGGGCAGCGCCGGCCTATTCGTATTGTTTTAGCAATTCCACAATCTCATGATGTCCGCGCCGGGCTGCCCAGGTGAGCGGCGTGGCCCATGGTGGATCGTCAGGAAGATTCAATTTTGCGCCGCGTTTCAAAAGAAACTCAACCATGCGAATCTGCCCAAACTTTGCCGCCCATGCCAGCGGCGTCGAACAAATATCTTCATCGCGTGCATGCAGATCGGCGCCGTGGTCGAGGAAGAGCGCGGCGTTTTCTACGTCGCCCTTTCGGGCGAAGTGGTGCAGCGGCGTCACGCGCAGCCAATCCGGCTGGCTCGGATTCATGCCGTGCTTGAATAAAAGTTCGTTCAATTCGCGCGTTTTTGCGCCGACCGACCAAGCGGGAAAGCTGAGGCGTTGGGGCAGGTCAGGTTGATAGCGCAGCAGCAAACGCACAAAGGCTTCCTGGCCTTCTCCTGCAGCATTCGTGAGCGCTTCGGGATCGTCAGCCAGCGCCGGATTCGCCGCAAACACAGCCGCTGCGGTTTGCACGTCGCCGTAATAGGCCATGATATGCACGGCTCGCGCCGCGCCATACGAGCAGAGCAGCTCGATCATCTTCTCATTCTTATTCATTATGGCCCTGGTCAGCGCATCCGCGGAGCTTTCGACTTCCGGATTCGGATACGCGCCGTGCTCCAGCAGCAGCTTGGCAATTTCGAAATGGCCATGAGAGACGGCCGCATACAGCGCATGGCCGTGCGGGGCGATGCCCTCCTCAGGCAAATTCGGATCAGCGCCGCGTTCCAGCAAGAGCTTCACGATTTCGATATGCCCCTTGGCCGCAGCGTTTTTCAATGGCGTGCCGGATCCGATATAATATGTGATGTAATCCGGAGTGCGATTGGCCAGGCCGGGATCTTCATCCAGCAACTCTCTGACGCGCTTCACATCTCCGGTATGCGCGGCGGTGCCAATGTCGATATGCGCGCCGCGAGCGCGAAGATGCTCGAGTACCTCTGCGGGAGTCGTTGTGACGGCTTTGGGCACATCGCGCCTGCCGCGATAGTGGTAATCGCCGTTGGTGAGGTGAATCGGACGCGCGCCGTCTTGCCGCCGCGCATCGATGTCCGCGCCGCGTGCCAGCAACTCGTCGATGATGTCGAGTTGCCGCGTCATCACCGCCCAGTGAATTGGCTGATTGCCGCGCTCATCGCCGGCGCGCAAAAGCTCGGGTTCGGCATCGAGCAAGCTTCTTACTTTCATCGAGTCGCGCTCGCGGATTGCCGCAGCTATACCTTCGCCTTTGGGAGAAGCGCCATGCCGGCTCACGAGTTTAGTCTCCAGCAGCTTCTGCATCTCTGCGTAACCACGATCGCGCGCGATGTCGAGGAAAGTGTCGTTGATCGCCAAACCCAACGGATCGGCGCCGTGTTCCAACAGGAATGCCGCAACTTCGACTTGATTCTCCCGCACCGCAAAATACAGCGGCGTGCGGTAGGCGTGATGACTCCTCACCAGCGACGGGTCTTTCTCTACTAATCGCTTGATGGTTTCCAAATCTCCGGTGATGGCGGCG
>SZPB01000369.1 GCA_030263535.1 Cytophagia bacterium CHB2 | reverse complement strand
AGCTTGTTGCTCGCCTTTTTGCGCGCGGAACAGCAAACGATTTTTTTCAACAGCTATCGTGTTGTCGCAAAATACGTCACGCTCGCGTCCATTCTGGTCATCCTGTTCTTTGTATCGCGCACGCTGACCGGCTTTTATGGCGCACAATTGCTGGGCATGAGTTTGGCCGTGTTCACCCTGTTGGGCTGGCGCGCGCGAAAAAATCCGCTGCATCTTGGTGATTTTTCCGGCACGGTTTTTCGACAAGCTTTGGTGTATGGCTTTCCGCTCATCGGCTTTGAATTCGTCTCCATGCTGTTGACATACTTGGATCGCTACCTGATTCATTTTTTTCTCGACGCCACCGCCGTGGGCCTGTACAGCGCCTCTTACAATCTCGCCGATTATCTCAAAGATATCGTCGTTCTGCCCTTTGCGACAGCCGTCATGCCGGTTTACATGCAAATCTGGGCGAAGAAAGGACCGGAGGAAACGCGCAAATTTTTGCAGAGTGCGTTGCGGACCTACGGCTTGTTCGCGGTACCCTTGATCTTCGGCTGCGCAGCGGTCGGCGAAAACTTTATTCGCATCATCGCTTCCGAAAAGTTCGTTGCCGGCAGCGCCATCATTCCCTGGACGATCGCCGGCCTGATGATAAACGGCGCACTGCCGATTTTGGCCGCCAGCCACTACATTCAAAAAAAGACCAGGCGGCTGGTCGGTATTCTGACCTTAACCATGATCGTCAATGTTACCGCCAATTGGCTGCTGATTCCGCGCCTGGAAATCATGGGGGCGACGATCGCAAAAGCATTCAGTTATTTGCTCATGGCCGTCATTGTCACGATTTACACGCGCCGATTTATTGGATTGCAGATTCCCTGGGCGGCGCTCATGAAATACTTGTTTGCCGGCGGCCTGATGTTCCTGGCAATTAAAACAACACATCTCGCCCACCCGTGGCTCGACCTTATCCTCGAAGTCATTCTGGGCGCGCTGGTATACTTCATCATCGTTTTTATCATCGACAGAGTCTTTCGAGAAAACGTTGATATTTTCTTGCGCAAACAACTCGGATTGTTGCGACGCAGATGAAAGAATCCTCGGCCACAATTTTTGCAGAACAAAGCCGCAATGGCAGCGCTGCCATAGCCTTCATTATGTCGCAATTTCCCTGCGTCGACGAAACCTTCATTTTGCGCGAAATGTCCGCGCTCGCGCAAGCAGGCTTTGCCTTCGATATTTATTCGATTAAAAAGTCGCGCGATAAAATCATTCAGCCGCAAGCGCAAGCGTTATTGCCTCGCTTGTTCCACCGGCCTTTTTTTTTCTCGCGGGAAATTTGGCGGGCGCAATGCCACTTTGCCAAGCGCCACGCCCGGCGCTATTTCAGAACCTTGCTGCAAATATGCTGGGAGAGCCGGCATCGGCCAAAAACGTTGCTGAAAAATCTCATTCTCTTTCCGCAAGCGGTGTGTTATGCGCATCGCATGCAATGCCGCAAGATCACTCTGGTGCATGCGTTTTGGGCAACGTTTCCCGGCACCATGGCATGGATCATTCATCGCTTGACCGGCCTGCGTTACAGTTTTTCAGCGCATGCGCATGATATTTATGAAGACGATACCATGCTCGTACGCAAGCTGAAGGCTTGCGATTTTGTGATGACCTGCACGGCTTACAACCGGGTTCATCTTTCCCGGTTGGCGCCGGCAAAAAGCAAAGACATTAAACTCATCTATCACGGGCATCATCTCACGGCATTGCAGCAGGATGCCCGGCTAAAAGAAGCGCCCAACGGGGTCTTTCGCATTCTATCGATCGGCACGTTCTACCGTACCAAGGGCTTTGATACGTTGATCGAAGCATGCGCCGTGTTGCAGGAGAAGGGCCTGGCGTTTCAATGTAAAATTGTCGGCGAAGGCCCGGAAAAAAAACGGCTGCAAAATCTCATTCGCGAACGCCGCCTGCAAAAACACGTGTTCCTGCTCGGTTATCTGCCGCATGAACAGCTTCGCCCGTTGCGGCGCTGGGCCGATGCCTTTATCCTGTTGCCGCGCCCATATCTGCATTGGGGTATTCCCAACGTTTATATCGAGGCCCTGGCCAGCCAAGTCGCGGTGATCGCCACGCCCTTGAATGCAATTCGTGAATTGATCGAGCCTGAACGCACCGGCCTGCTCGTGGAGGCCGACGATCCCAATGCGGCCGCGGCTGCACTCATGCACTTGCATGACAATCCCGAGTTGCGCCGGCAATTGGCGCTGGCCGGCCAGCAACGCGCGCAACAGCTTTTTGACGACACGCGAACGACGAAACAAGTGATCGATTTATTTACAGAAAAGCTTTTGACGTCGGGTGTGCATCACCCGCAGTAGAAATATCTAAAAATTTATTGCAGCATAGCTCAAGCAAGCACGATGGCAGATTCAACGGCAACACCATCTTCCGTGCCTGCGCCCAAAACTCCGCTCAAGGTTATGCATGTCATCGAAGACCTTGAAAACGGCGGCGCTGAGCGGGTTCTGATCAATCTCGTTGTGGGATTGCCGGCACAGTTCTTTCACACGATGGTTTGCTGCCTGGCAAAAAAAGGCCGCATGGCCGCCGAGCTAGAAGAACGCGGCATGCGCGTGATCACATTGCACAAAAGGCCCGGCATCGATGTCGGGTTGTTATGGCGTTTGCAAAAACTTCTGCGCGCGCAACAAATCGATATCCTGCACACGCACGTGTTTACGGCGAATTTGTGGGGCCGGCTCGCAGGCATACTCGCGCAAGTGCCAGTGTTGATCACGCACGAACATTCGACTTTCACAATCGCGGATCAGACGCGGCAGCGCATCGAGCAACAGCTCGCGCGCAAAACGACGCGGATCATATCTGTTTCAGAACAATTACGCCGCGGTTTAATTGAAATGGGCGGTTTGCCAGCAGACAAAATCATCACCATTCACAACGGCCTGCGCTTGCCCGTCAGCGTGAATGAAGCAACGCGAAAAGCCTTGCAGCGTGAACTCGATTTATCTCGCTTCTCCCCGCTCATCGGTTCCATCGGGCGGCAAGAAGTTCGCAAAAACTATCCGCTCTTGCTCGAAGCAATGCCGAAGATACTCGAGCATTATCCGCAAGCAGGTTTGCTGCTCGTTGGCGAGGGGCCGGAAACCTCGCACTTAAAGCAGCTCGCGCAGGCAAATGGCCTCGCCGGGCATGTTATCTTTGCAGGCCACCGCCAAGAGATCTATGAGTTGCTCAGTTTCATGACCGTCTTCTGCCTGCCCTCGCAAACTGAGGGTATTTCCATGGCAATTTTAGAGGCGATGGCAGCAAAGGTGCCGGTGGTCGCCACGCGCGTCGGCGGCAATCCGGAAATCATCGCGGATGATCGCTATGGCGTGCTGGTGCCTGCAAACGACACGCATGCTCTCGCCACCGCATTACTGGAAACGCTGAATGATCGTGAGGCGGCTTGCACGCGCGCGCAAGCCGGAGAGAAATTCGTGCTGGAAAATTTTAGCGAACAGCAGATGATTCAACGCATCACCACGCTTTATTTGACGGCATATGCGCAAAAATGTGGAGGAACTGTTGCAATTGCCGACACATACGCTGCAAAAATTTAACATTTGTCCGGGTCAAGCCGGACTCGCACGATTAAGTTTTGCAAAAGAGCAATTCGATGTCCGTAACCAGCATCGTTTTGATGTATCATAATATAGCGTCCGGCCGGCAAAATATCGTTTTTCGTGAATGGCAACCCGCCTATGATGTCGCTGCCGAGGATTTCCAAACGCATCTCGGCTTGATCGAAAAGCATAAAGCGCCGGTTCACGTGACGTTCGACGATGGTTATCACAGCGTGCTGCCGTGGGTTGAAACATTGCAGCAACATCGCATTCCTGCAACCTGTTTCGTGACAACCTCCACCGTCGGGCAGCGCGGCATGCTGCAAGCGGCCGAGATTCGCACGCTGGCGCAAGCCGGCATTCGCATCGGCAGCCATTCGCATTCACATATTTTCTTGCAGAACTTGACGCCGTTGCAACAGCAAACCGAAATCTTAACGCCGCAGAAAATTCTATCGGATATCATCGGGCAGGCCGTTACGGCGATGTCATTGCCCGGCGGCAGATACGACAACGGCACGCTGCAATATGCCGGCGATTGCGGGTATCATGAAATCTACACCTCGGCGCCCGGCGTGCGTTCCCGGCGCTTACGACACGCGCCAAACCTGATCTTGGTGCCGCGCTGGGTCATCACACAAAACGTCTTGTTGCCGGAGTTTGAAACAATCTTACGCGCAGAGCCCTGGCACCTGATCAAAAAACGCAGTCGCTACTTCGCCGGCAGATTGGGGAAGCGCTTTTTGGGCAATCAAAACTATCACATGTTGTGGAACAAACTCCACCATCTAAAAACCTCATCCCTAGCTGAAAGGGACACCTAATGAAACAACAGTTCCTCCTTGGATTCACGCTGCTGGCCTTGCTGGCTTCACAAGCGCTGGCGCAAACGGCTGCGCTGGAACAAGCGTACCGTGAGCCGATCAATAAAGCAGCCTATCGCGTGGGGCCGGGCGATGTTTTGCAAATCAGCGCCGGCCCGGGCGCGGTGCGCCAGGAGAACTTCATGCGCGCCGAACCGGTCGGCCCGGATGGCCGCATCTCCTTCGATCTGGTGGGCAGCGTATATGTCGAAAACAAAACTTCCGATGAAATTGACGCCGAACTGACGGCGCTGTTAAGTGAATACATCATCGATGTCGAAGTCACAGTCGTTATCGCCTCCTATCAGGCCAGGCGGGTGTTCGTGCTCGGCGAAGTCGGCGCGCCGGGACAATACTTGATCAACAAAAACATGACGCTCATGGACGCACTCACGCTCGCGGGCACGCCTACGCTGCGAGCGAGTCGCGCGAAGATCAGGTTGATCCGCTCGACCTCAACCGCGAGCAAACCCGAAATCGTCAAAGTCGATTTGAACAAAATCACGAAGAAAGGCGAATTGGAACGCGATGTGGCGCTGGTCGACGGCGATATCATCGTCGTGCCGCCGGACACGCTTTCCAAGATCGGCTACTTTTTGGACAAAGTGTTGCGTCCGCTTCAGCCCTTGTTTTATATCGGTGTGATTACGGGATTGATTAATTCCATTTTCTGATTCCTGCTGTTTCGGCTGCTCATGGAACGGTGGCCGGAATATGAAAATGCTTTGGCAGATAACATATTCTGGAACCGTCTATGGCCCTCTTCTGGCAGGCCGTGGTCTGGCTGTGTATTGGGATGCTGCTCTACACGTATTTGGGCTATCCAGTATTAATGTACGTGTTAGCCAAGCTCCGCCAAAGGCGATCGCAACGCGCACCCGGGCAGATCGCGTCAAACACAAATCATCAAGACTGGCCATTCGTGACGTTTTTGATACCGGCGTACAACGAGCAAAACGTCATCCGCCAGAAAGTGGAAAACACGCTCAATCTGGATTATCCCAAAGAGCGCCTACGCATTACGGTGGTTTCCGACGGCTCCACCGATCAAACCAACGATATGCTGGCGAGCTACAGTGAGAATGAGATTCATTTCATCGCGCGCCCGAAACGCCGCGGCAAAACCACGGTGTTGAACAAAGTCATTCCCAAATTGGAAGGCGAGATCATCGTTCTCTCCGACGCCTCGGGCTTGCTGCAACCGGATGCCCTCAAGAAACTCGTGCGCCATTTCAAAGATCCCAACGTGGGGTGTGTTTCCGGCGTCTACTCATTCGAGACGGAGGACGAATCACTGCGCAGCATGACGGAAAGAATTTATTGGCAGTACGAAACATTTCTCAAAAAATATGAAAGCCAGGTTCATTCGGTAATCGGCGCGCACGGCGCGTTATACGGATTTCGCCGCCATCTCTTCGAGCCGCTGGATAAAAAGGCAATCAACGATGACTTCATCCTGCCGATGCAAATCATCCGGCAGGGTTATCGCGTGTTGTACGAGCCGGATGCCATTGTCATCGAGCGCGAATCCACCAACCTGAACGGCGAGTTTCAGCGCCGCATTCGCATCAATGTCGGAAATTTTCAGATGATTTATGTGCTGCACAGCCTGCTCAATCCCAAACGCGGGCGCGTGGCGCTGCAATTTATCTCGCACAAAGTTTTGCGCACCATGAGCCCGATTTTTATTCTGTTGCTCCCGCTCGCCTGCTGGCTGGCTGAAGCGCCGATCTATCGCCTCATGCTCAATCTGCAAGCCGCATTTTATCTTGTGGGCTTTTTGGGTTATTTGCAGGAATTCCTCGGCTTGCGGATCCGGTATCTGTACATGCCGTTTTATTTTTTAATGGGAAATGTCGCTGCGGTTTTTGGCTTC
>SZPB01000368.1 GCA_030263535.1 Cytophagia bacterium CHB2 | reverse complement strand
GGCGTTATCAACACCGGCGGCGCGGAGGTCGTTTTAAACCCGAGCCTGACACGCTTCCGGTTTAGCGGAGGCGGCAGCAGCTTCGAGGCATTTTTGGATGCCAACATGACGACGCGCCTGGCCTCGAATGATACGACGTTCTTGACGTTCCAGCAGGACACCATTCCGCAGAGCATGCCGCAGGCAACTTACACGCCGACCTTTCAGATGTTTGGCACGCATAACGGCAATGTTCTTCCGCCGACGACTCTGAGCGTCACGGCCAATGAGTTGACCGTGACCGGTGCGGGCAAAGTGCAGGTGATCAGCATGCGCGCCAGCCAGCCCACGGTGACGCAGAACATGGAGAAAGATTGGTTCATCGTGATGACGGTGAGAAACAACGGCGGATTCAACGTGCAACTGCAACATGCGGATTTGCAGTTGTTGAATGCCGGTCCGGTCACCAGTGAATACCAGATCGATTCTCCGGCAACTTTCAGCGGCTCTAGCGGCGTGCTGTTGGCGCCCAATGCCATTGATTCTCTGCAGTTTTGGATCCGGCGCACGGGCATTCGAAGAGGCCCGACCACGGTCATCGGTTCGTTGCGCGTGCTGGATTTATCCAGTGGCCAGCCGGATTCCTCGCGCAGTGACGGCAGCAGCGGCAGTTTCATCGTGCAAACGCCCGCGGCGCTGAATATCACCTCGCTGGTGGTCTCGCAAGCGACGGTGAATCGCGATCAAACACGGCTCTGGACGGTCGATATGTACGTAACCAATAGCGGGGAAAGCGAAGCGCTGGTGGATTTCACCCCAACCCAAACGCGCATCAATCTCGGTTTGGATGCCAATAATTACAATATCCAATTCCCGACCGAGCTGGAGGGTGGTGGTAACAAGATCGTGAGCGGCACACCGGCCGTGTTGCGGTTTACCATCAACAGAACCGGCTCTCTTACCGGCGTGAACAACATCACTGGCCAAATTAGTGCAACCGAGATCAATAGCGGCGACCCGCGCACGGATGACACCGCCAGCGGCGGCGCGACCTCGGTAACCGTGCAGAATCCGGCGCGCTTGCAAATTCTTTCGACCACTTTGAAGCCGGAAACCTCTGCGCCGAATCTGCCGCGGGTGAACACGAACCAGAATTTCAGCGTGGACGTGCAAGTTTACAATTCCGGTGAAGAGAACACCCAGGAGGTGAGACTCCGCCTGACCAGCAATGGCGGGGCGGTGATCAATCCCAACGAACGGCCGGTGTTGGGCGGCGTTCCCGGGCTGCAGGCGCGCACGGTGACCTTCACCATCAGCGCCAGCCCAACGGAGAATCCCAATGAGATTCTGACCTCGGCAATCGCCGCTGCAACCGGGAGCAATACTCTGGGAAGTGTTGCCGAAGAGACGCCGGTTGATAATTCCGAAGTGGTGATTGTCGAACGCCCGGCAGGTTTGTATCTGCGAGAGGTTATTGCCTCGCTGCCGGAGGTGAATGCCGAGTCGAGCGTGCCGTGGTATATTTATGCGGTTGTGCAGGACACGGGCGGGGCAACCGTGCGGCTCAACGCGCCGCAGCGCTCCGATATTGCCGTACGCATCAACGGCAATGTGCAAGGCGACTACGATATTCGGCCGCCGGTTGCACTGGCGCGCAGCGGCGATTTGTTGCTGCGGCCCGGCGCGCCGGATACGTTGATTTATACCGTTTTAAAAACCGGTGGCCTGGGCGGCAGCGCTTCGTTGGAAGTGGCGACCGTGGGAACGGATGTCAATAATAACGAAGTTCTCGGCACCAACCGGAGCGGACAAATCGAGATCGTCACGACCGCCGCGGTTTTCGTGCGCGCTACGACACCGATTGTCAACAATTTCTTCTCCAGCACCACCGTCGGTCTCGTCAACACGAATCAGAATTTTAGTGTCACAGTCGAGATTGAAAACAGTGGTTTTGAAGACGTCGAGCAAGTGGTGATCGAGTTGGCGACCGATGGCGGCTCGGTGATTCCCGCCTCGCAGCAGACGATTGACCGGCTGCCGTTACGCGAGCGTGCCACGCGGACGTTTGCCGTAACCGCGGCCGCCACGCCAACGTCAGGCACGACGAACGAAAGATTTGTCGCCCGTATATTGTCTGCAATTGCTTCAGGCAGCGGCGGACCGGCGCGCATCACTTCCGGCACGGACACCACGGCCCTGGTGCGCATTCAATTGCCGGCGAGCTTGTCGCTGAGCGCAAGCGTTGAGGAGCAAAATCTGACTACGCGCCAGATTTTCAACCTCACGGCAACCGTAACCAATCAAGCCAATGCCGCGGAGGTTGATGCGAACGGCCGCCTCACGCTGGAACTGCCGCCGGGATTCGAGATTACCGAGCCTGGCCCCGGCGAGAATCAGCTAGCGTTCACCGTCGGAGAAAATGTGACGTGGAGCGTGCGCGCGCCTGATGTGCCTCTGCCGCTCACGCCGTTGATTGTGCAGATCAGCACGACTCCGACGGATTTGAACAGCAGAACTCCGGCGCAACTGGCCAAAGGAGTTGACTCCGCTTTGGTGCAAGTTGTCCAGTCTGATTTGAGCGTACTCAAATTCTTCATCAGCGAACCGGCAGGCGCCGCCGACGATGACACGGTTTCGACCGGCCAGACCTTTACGCTAATGGCAACGTTCCAAAGCAGCCGTGATCTCAGCGATCGCAGCATTGAATTGGTGTTGCCGAGCGGCGCAGGTTATCTGCTCACCAGTGAATCGCCTTCGCCGTTGCAGATCATCGTGCCGCCGGAGGCCTTGTTCCCGGATACGCTGCGCTGGGAAATTGCGGCGCCGGGTGAACCGGCAGAAACTGCGCGTGACTTTGTCATAAACGCCAAGGGCACCACGGGATTGGGCACGACGGTTACCGACAGCGATACCCTCGCCGTGACCACAGTCAGCCGGGCGCGTCTCAATTTCACTGTCAGCTTGTTCAATAAAGACAATACGGACTTGACGAATGAGCTGTCGGTCGGACAGACATTCAAAATCCGCGCGCGCCTGGATAATATCGGTCGCGCCGGCACGATTGATTCTGCGCGTGTGGCGTTGCGCTTGGGTGAAACCGGCGTGACGACCATCGACGCGCTGGAACGCTACATTCCGGTGAATGGCATTGTGGAATGGCTGGCGCAAGCCCCCAGCACGCCAACCGCGCCCGATTTTCTTATCCTGCAAATTACCAAGCGGCCGTTCGATGAAAATATCAATGCCGAAGCAGCCTGGACCGAGAGCGCCGAAGGAGGCGTGAAATCTGTCAGAGTTCAAACCGTTTCCGGCGCCATGATTAACCAGGTTCGTATCGCCATCGTTGATCCGGTGGGCGCGATTGACGGACGGGTGAGCACGGAACAGGAATTCAAGGTTGAAGCCACTATCGACGGCAGCAAGCTCGTCGGCGTCACAGCAGAATTGTTCCCGGCGAACTTTGAAGCCATTGACAATCGTCAGGTCTTTATCAGTTCTTTGGATTCCACGGATGTGACCGTGAGTTGGCGCTTGCGCGCGCCCTTGCTCGCGGTTACCGGCCAACTGATTTACGTGCAGGTTAACGGCAAAGACCGCAACAGCGGCGAGGAAAGAGTGGGCGTTTCGCCAACGTTGGGCGTTGATGTTGTCACACGCGCCCAGCTTGCGTTGGACGGCAGAATTAGCGATCCGTTCTCCGCAGCCGTGGACGGCGAAGTCGGCCTCAATCAGATTTTCACCATAACCGCCAGCGTTGAAAACCGCGGTGTGGCGCAAGTTAATACGCCATACCGTTACGGCATCATCCTGCCAAACGGTTACTCCACCGGCGATCCTCTGGAGCAAGTTACCACTTCCAACACCGTGAACTGGCGGATCAAGGCGCGCAGCACACCTTCAACCTCGCAAGAGGTGATCGTTTTGGAGTTGCGCGATCCCTCGCCGTTGGATGAAAACTCCAATCGCCCGGCGGATGTGCGTGTGCAGCGCGTCAACGTATCCATTCAAACGGCTCCCAAGAACCTGGTGTTCAAAACGCTTTCCAGCGCCGAAGGCGGGCCTGAAGGCGGGCCGGTGGCGCGCGGACAGGCTGATGTTGTGGCCATGACCCTGCGCTTAACAAATGACGGTAAAACAACTTCCAGCAATATTCTTCTGCGCTCGCTGGCATTTCATTTGCTTGATCGGAATGCCAACGCCGTTGCACCGAATACTGCAATCAAGCGTTTGCGAGTTGTGTCACACAATAATCCTGAAAAGCAATTTGGACAACTCTCGAGCATCACCGCTGCCAATCCCATGATCGTGGCGTTCACCGTGCTCGATACCCTTGCTGGCGGTGTGCCGGACCTGGTCGATGTGCTTGTGGATATTGCAGATAACGTATCGGCTAAGAGTTTCCAACTGGCTTTTGTCAGCAGTAACGATGTCGATGCCATTGACGAGGTCGAGCCGCAGCCGCGCGTAGCCGTGAAAGCGGAAAGTGGAACCTCGGGTGAGGATTTCGATCTTTATTCGGTTGTACTTGTGCCGTTCGATGACAAATTCGAAACCTCGTTTTATAATTATCCCAACCCGTTCGTGCCGAACGGCGCCGAAAAAGCCATAACGCACTTCTCTTATTTTCTGCCGGAAGACTCTGATGTGGATTTTCGCATCTTCACCTTGATCGGAGAGTTGGTATATGCCAAATCTTACAAGGCCACAGATCCGCAAGGCAGAGCCGGCGCGCGCCGCGGCTCTTTTGGGTCCGGCTTGATCGAGTGGGATGGCAGGAACGGCAACGGCGACGTGGTGCTCAATGGCGTTTATCTGGCCGTGTTGAAAACCAAATTCGGCGTCACCACGACCAAAGTGGCAGTGGTGAAATAGAACAACGTGAATGCCTGAGATTCACGCCGCGAATCCCATAAGCTGGGCAAGCGGGAAAAGCCTCACGCGAAGCACCCGCAGGGCTTTTCTTTGCAGCAGCTTAATACCTCTGCCTCTCGGCGTGAAAGTTTTGCCTTTTGGCAACGATTGCACTTGTTTTAGAGATTAGATCTCGTGTCGAGGAAATTTTGAAGAGAGGCCGCCCGCGCCGTTTTGCAGCAGGCTCTCTTCTGGCATAAAGCAATTTTGAGTTGAACCCTGATTAAACTGCAAGCAGGTGACAAGATGATTGGACTGCAAGTCAAAGCTAACATTGCGAGCCGTGAGGGCGCCCGATTGTTTCCGCAAAGAAGCAGACGGTCAAGCTGGCTCATTTTGTTGGCCGGGCTGATGTTTTCGGCGCCGGCGTTCGCGCAAGATGGCGGCACGCAACCGCTCTTTGTGCTGGGCGTGGGCGCACGTGCCCTCGGGCTGGGCAGCGCCATGGTCGCCATTCCCACCGATGCTACGGCGTTGTATTGGAATCCCGGCGGCTTGGATTTGATTCAACGCAAAAACATTACTCTTTTCTATACCCCATTGGTCGAGGGCACGAAGTATCATTTCGTTGGATATGCCCACCCCACCCTGAATTATGGCACGTTCGGCGTCGGCTGGATGCATTGGGATACCGGTGAAATCATACAGGCCGACGAGATTGGTGAAAAACTCAGCGGCAACAACACGTGGGGCCAGGATCGCTTTGTCATTGCCGGATCGAAAACGCTGTCCTTCGGGTTAACCGCAGGCGCGAGCATCAAGATTGATCGTCAAGCCACCTCATTAGTCACCGATCCCACCACGAGTGCGGCCTTTGATCTCGGTTTGATCTACCGGCCGGAGTTGGGTGAAGGCATGCTGGAAAATTTATCCATGGGTTTGGCGATTGAAAACGTGGTCATGACCCCCTTGTCGCTCGGCGCTACGGAGGAATCGTTTCCGCGCGCCTTGCGCGCCGGCCTGGCCAAGCCGATCAGCATGGGCAGCCGCGGAGATGTGGTAAACCTGACGCTTTCGTACGAACAACGCGCGCAGGCGGAGAGCCGCATGCAATTCGGCACGGAGTACGTTTATCAAGATCAAGCCATGTTGCGGGTGGGATATAATGGCGCCGCGCTCAGTTACGGCGCCGGCGTGTTTTATCAAAACCTGCAAATTGATTATGCCATCGGCAAATATTCGAACGATGATGTCACCGATGTTTTCGGCATGCAACACCGTGTGAGCATGACCTTGCACTTTGGCCGGACCAAAGATCAAATGGAAGATTTTGCGCAGGAACGCGAGCGGGCGCGTATAGCCAATCAGATTTCCAACCAGCGCCGGTTGGAGCAGCAAACGGAATTCGACGAGTTGATGGCGAAGGGCCGCACGTATTTTCAGCAGCAGAATTATTTTCAAGCCCGTGTGAATTTCGCGCAAGCCAGTAATATTTTCCCGAACAACGAAGACGCGCTGGTCTGGAAGAGCCGGGCTGAGAAAAAGATGGAAGAAGAGGAAGCGCGCAAACAGGAAGAAATT
>SZPB01000367.1 GCA_030263535.1 Cytophagia bacterium CHB2 | reverse complement strand
AAGCGGCATCGATGCCGAAGCCGGGCAGGCGCTGCATCGCGGCATGCGCTATGCTCAAATGACGCGGCGCTCCAACAGCCGTCAATTCGCGCAGGCCAGCACCAGCAGCGCTGCTCTGCCCGCCGCAAACGACGAGGTTGCTATAGAGCTGGTTGTGCGTGATTCGGAAAGCAGTGTGGTGGGCGCAATCAAATCCGCACAATTGTTGCTGGGCGATCCCAGCATCGTCGCGATTATCGGCGAGTATGAAAATTCGGCAAGCAGCGCCATTGCCGCGCTGGCGCAGGAAAAAGGCATTCCGATTCTCGTGCCGGTTTCCACGGCCAATGGTATTACCTCGTTGGGCGAGTATGTTTTTCAAATGAATGCCAATCGTGAGATGAAAGGCCGCGCGCTGGCGGAATATGCCGTACGCTACCTCAATTGTCGCCGCTTCGCGACCTTTGCGCCGCAAGATGAATATGGCCAGCAAATGACTGATGGCCTGAGCGCGGCGGTTGACAGCCTGGGTGGACAAATCGTCACACAAAAATGGTATTATGAAGGTACGGAAGATTATGGCAAGCAATTTAAAGGAATTCGCGCTGCCGCATTCGGGCTAGACCAGGCTGACACGCTCAACCTCAGTCCGGGCGCTCGTTCCATGAAGGGCATTCGCAGTGCAAGCGTAGTGGAAGAAGTGGCGACGCCGGTTACCAGCATTCACGCGCTCTTTTTGCCGTTGTATCACGAAGACATTACGTTGATTGCGCCTCAACGCGCTTATTACAACATTCAAGGCGCGCTGTTGGGCGGCGATGATTGGCAATGGATTGCCACCGAACGCATGCGCGAGTTGCGGCCTTACATTGACGGCGCCGTTTTTCCCAGCGATTACTTCGTCGATTGGCAAAGCGAGCGCGGCCGGCAATTTCGCATTGCTTATCGCAAAATGATGGGCGCGACTCCCGACCGTTTCGATGTGATGGGCTACGATGCCGCGAATCTCATGATGCAATGCCTCGAACGCGGGAGCCGCAAGCCCGACCAAATTCGCGAGGCGCTTGCACAGGTGGACGGTTATCCCGGCATGAAAGGCGAAATCAGCTTCAAAAACTCTCATCGCGTCAACCGGGGCGTCAATATTTTGCAAATATTGAACGCCGAAATCAAACGGGTAAAATAGCAAGTTGGCGAAGTGGTCGGACTTGGACCCATCAAGCTCAAAGTTCGATGAACATCATAGCGTCCAAGCCAGGTTGCACTTGTGATTCATATCAATAAACATCTCTGAACATTCAGAAAAGGAGAGCTGTAAAATGATGCGTCGTTTTCTGTGTGCTGTATGCCTTGTGGGGCTTGGGTTTGGTATGGTTCAGGCACAAGACAAAGCCGAAGATGTCAATCTCTTTCAAACGTTCTTTCAGGACGCGACCATAACTAAGACTCCCTTTGGAGAAGGCCTTTTCCAATTCTCGGATTATGATAATGCCTCGAGTATTGATTTGGCCGTGCAGGCGGGCCTTCCCATTACCCCACAATTTCAATTGTCCGGGGGATTGGGCTTTCGCAACATTTCGATCGATGTGCCTGCCGGTGTCAACATCGACAACAGTTCTTCCGGCATCACAGATATGTTGATTTCCGGGCGCTATAATGTTGTGCAAGGGCCAACGCCGATTACCATCGGTGGCTTGATCACATTGCCGATCGGTAGTGAAGATATTGGCGAGAGTTCATTCGATTTCAGCGGCTTCGGCTCGTTGCGGCATGCCTTGCAGGGCGGCGTCGTGCTCACCAGCACGGTGGCGCTTGAATTTATTGAAACCGGCCCGAATCGTGACACCAGCTTGCTGCTCGCCGGCGGCGTAATTTATCCCACTCAAAATAATTTAAATTTGATCGGCGAGCTTAATATTCGCACGGAGGGCGACTATATTCTGCTTTCCGGCGGCGTGGATTATCTCTTGTCGAGCGGCGGCCGGTTGCGCGGCGGACTCGGCTTGGGCCTGGATGACGGAGCGCCCAATTTCCAGTTGCGCGCCGGTTATTTGTTGGGCTTTTGATTGGTATGGTGCAAGGGCGAGTCATTGACTCGCCCTTTTTGTTATAACGGAAAATTGCTTGCAATCCTGCGGAACGGCTGCTATATTTGTCGCCGGCGCTGTGAGAACAAACGACAAGAGACTTGGCCCGCCGCTTTTGCTCGACTTTTATTCATGAAATTTGCGGAATTCCACAACTCGGTGCGCAAGGGTGACTTCAAACGGATTTATTATTTCTCCGGTGAAGAAACCGGTTTAATCGATCAAGGCGTGAATCTGCTGGTGAGCAAACTCGTCACGCCGGAAATGCGCGATTTCAATTTCGACTCTCTTTATGGCAGCGATGTCTCGGCGAATAAAGTGCTGGATATCGCTTCTTCATATCCGATGATGGCGCGGCATCGCGTATTGCTCGTGCGTGATGTCCATAAAATGTCGCCTAACGATCTTCTTACACTTGCCGAATATGCCAAAAAGCCCTGCCCGACCACTTATCTCATTCTCACCCAACGTGAAAAAGGCTCGAAGAAAAAAGGCCTGGAAGCGTTGAGCAAGGGTTCCGGCTTTGTCGATTGCCGGCCGTTGTACGACAATCAAATTGTGCCCTGGTTGCAGGAGTATGTCAGCAGCCTCGGCCTGAGCATAGCCCCGGAAGCAGCGCAGTGGCTCGCCACGGAAGTTGGCAGCTCGCTGCAAGCGTTGCGCAGTGAAATTGATAAAATTCAACTCTACATTGGGAGTGAACGCCAGATCACTCTTCAACATGTGCAAGAAGTCGCGGGCTTCAGGCGGGAGTTTTCCATCTTTTCGCTGCAAGATGCGCTGGGCGAAAAAAATTTAGTTTCGGCCTTACGCATCGTGGAAGCACTGGTGGAAAATTCGAGTACCGGCGCGATTATCAGCGGTCTCGCGCGCTATTTTGGACAATTGTATGTGGCGCAGGCGCTCACCCGGCGCCAGGATTTGAATACGCTCGCGCAAAAAATCGGTGTTCACAGTTTTTTTGCGGAACGGCTGCAGCGGGATGCCAAGTCTTATGCGAGCGCCGAAATCTTCAATGCGCTCGAGGTTTTGCGGCACACGGATTATCTTGGAAAGAGCCAGGGCCTCTCCGAGCTTCTGCTGCTGCGCTTGATGATCATCGCGATCATCAAGAACTTGCCGGCGCAAAGCCTGCCGTTTCCGCGGCGCTCCGCAAACGAATGATTTGAAACGTAGAATTATCCATTCGCTGGAAAGCGAAGTTGGCGATATGACTAGTGGCTTGGGAGTGGGTTTGCTTTCATCTTTGTCGATGCCGGTCTGCAAGGATATAACAAGCCACAAGCCCTCTCGAGGGAAGGAAGATGAATGGAGGATCGTCCCAAAAGAACCGAGGCCAAGCCCACGGATGAGGATCTGATCGAGCGTTTTCAGCAGGGGGAGTTGGCGGCCTACGAGGAAATTGTCAGACGCTATAAAGATCAACTGTTGAATTTCGTATTTCGCTTTCTGAACAATCAGGAAGAAGCGGAAGATGTGGTGCAAGAGACGTTTTTGCGAGTCTATCGCAATCGTTTCGCGTACACGCGCGTCGCAAAATTTTCGACGTGGATTTACACCATCGCCGGCAACCTCGCCCGCACCGAGTTGCGCCGGCGCAAACGCCGCCGTTTTTTTTCGCTGTCCGATATGGGCTTGGAGGATCGCGATTATGAAATTTCGGACGAGGTGTTTAATCCTGAGACACACGTCGACAGCACACTGGGAGAGGAAATCATCCAACGCGAGATCAGCAAGCTCTCGCCCAAGTTTCGCGAGGTGATTATTTTGCGGGATGTGCAGGAACTTTCATACGAAGAGATCAGTAAGATTATCCGGGTTCCGATTGGCACGGTTAAATCGCGCGTCAATCGCGCCCGGCTTCGCCTGCAAAACCGCCTCAAGAAAATATTGGATCAGCGTCAATAATCCAGCCCTCACTTTTTTCAAAAGGAGTGCCTTGTACCATTTGTTACAATGAAGGCCATGTATGAACACTTGCGAAAGGTTTTCTGAGTTATTCTCGGATTACATCGAGAATTTCCTGCCCGCCTCTTCCAAACAACAAGTCGAATCACACCTATCTGCTTGCGCCGATTGTCACGACACGGTTGCCCGCCTCGATGATTTGCGCAGCCATTTGAAAAGCCTGAAGCATATTCAGGCCTCTGATGATTTTGAGGCCATTCTACGGGCGCGCATCAAGCTTGACCAACGTGCACGCCGCTCTTCCGTTTCGGCGAAGCGGCGAACCCGGCCAATGCGCATGGCAAGCTATTCGGTAATCGCCGCCGTGATCGTGATGTCATTCGGTTACTTGCTCTGGCGCAACGAAACGGATATTCAAGCAGCCACGCCGGCCAGCACCTCTCAAATGCAGACCCCGGTTGCTGCCAGCCTCACGCTAAATCCCGCGTCCTTTTCCGCCAAAATTCTTTACCCTCTCGATCGCATTGCCCCCACGCAATTGTCCCATCAGAATCGCAAACCGCAAGATGTGCCAAGTACCAGCGCGATGCCGGACACATCGCAACCGGCGCCGCTGCCGCTAAGGGGCGCCGCACAGCAAGGACAATTCATCACAGTTTCATCATTCTAACGGTGCTTGGTCGTGGAGCCAACTTTTAGATCTTTCCGATTGCGCTCTGCGAGCCGGCGCCAATCGGATAAACGCAACAAAAAATCCGAACAGAAAACAAATACCGCGTGGCGCGTGTTGCGAGGAGTAGCCTTGCTGTTGTTGGTGCAAGCGAATGCGGCTCTGCCACAGGGCTTGTTGTCGGCGATGGAACGCGAGATTGCCGACATCGTCAAATCCGTGAAACCCTCCGTTGTAACCGTGAGGGCGCTGAAAGTGTCTGCCGGCAGCGGCGCCGGCGGATTATTGGGAATCTTCGGTGATCGCCGTTCACGGGAGCAAGAAATCATTGTGGGTAGCGGCTTGCTGGTCAGCAGCGATGGTTTTGTTCTCACCAAAGAATCTGTCGTGCGCAACGCTGACCGCATTGAAGTTGACATCGCAGATGATGCGACCTATCCCGCGGAGCTGGTAACGGCCGATTCCATCAACGGCCCTGCCGTTTTAAAAATTCATGTGAATGGATTGCGCCCCGCGCGCATTGGGATCGCGAGCGATCTTGACGCCGGATCTTGGGTCACGGTAATCGGCAATGCCTTGGGTGTGCCGCAGGCCGTGTCGGTGGGCATCGTGAGCGCAATTCCATCCGAGGGCGGCATGCAAATTTCGGCAAATGTCGATCCCGGCAGCAATGGCTCACCGGTTTTTGATACCAAAGGCCACGCCGTCGGTATGATTGCCGGACGTGTTGGCATCGCGCAAAGCGAGATTCATAACGGTGGACTTTTTACGAATACCGCGCTGGCCTATTCATTGAGTGAATTTTTGCCCTTTGTGCGTTCTGTAGCAAAAAAGTACTACGATTCACACGGCTGGCTGGGTGTAACGGTTGTCGCTGATGGCAAAGATGCCGCGCCCCGTATTTTGACGATCGTCGAAGGCGGCCCGGCGCACAAGGCCGGCTTACAGGTGGGTGATATCATCAAGAAATTCGGCGCGCACACGGTTGATTCTCACACCTTGTTAAGTGAATTGGTTTGTCAAGCCAAACCTGACGAAGATGTTCTGATCGTGATCTCGCGCCTCGACCAGGAAATCAATATGAACGTTCGTCTCGGCCCGAAAATACCTTTGGCATTGACGGAGTTAAAAACGTGGGGCACGACAAGCCCTCCGGATGAAAACGAAATGCAGATCCAAAAGGAACAACTCACGCCGGAACCGAAATGGTTGCATCATCGCATCAATGCCCTCGAGAAAGAGCTGCGCGTGCTTAAAAGCCTGTATCAAAAGCAGTAGCGCGCAGGCGGTGTTGCCTCGTCACTAAAAAGAGAAAGATAACCTTTGATCCTCGCACGCGTCATTGGTACTGTTTGGGCGACTCGCAAAGACGAGCGCCTGCAAGGCCTGAAATTGCAAATTGTCCGGCCCGTGAGTCTTGATCTGAAAGATCGTGAAGGTTTTTTTGTGGCGGTGGACGCGGTCGGCGCCGGTGTGGGCGAAGTCGTGCTGGTCGTGCAAGGCAGCTCGGCGCGGCAAACCGCAGCCACCGAGAACAAAGCAGTCGATGCCACCATTATGGCCATCGTTGACAAACTGGATGTTGCCTGATGTTCCTCGCACGCGTCATCGGCACGATTTGGGCCACGCAAAAAGATGAGAGCCTGATCGGCACGAAAATGCAAATCATTCAACCCATTGACCGCTTCGCGGCGGCAAAAGGCTCGCCTCTCATCGCCATTGACACGGTGGGCGCCGGCCCGGGCGAAACCGTCTTTTACGTCACCGCGCGCGAGGCCACCATTCC
>SZPB01000366.1 GCA_030263535.1 Cytophagia bacterium CHB2 | reverse complement strand
GTGGGGCATTGTTGCAACCGCGAATTTCATGGCTTCAACAGCCGCCCACAAGGGGCGGGGACTACAAACTCTGTTCATCCAAATGAAAAACGCTGTAAGTGTCGCTGCGCTTCGTTCTCGTACTCGCTTGCGCCAAGACAATGTGAACATTAGTGTAGACAAATGATAGGCCCCTTCAAATCGAACTCAGGTTTTTCTTCCGGAGGTCAGAGATGAAACGCTTTTTGTTAATTGCCGGTTTTTTGCTCAGCCCGCTTTCTTTACAGGCGCAATATTGGAATGATTATGTTTTGGAAAAGGGCTTTGATTCCCGCGATTATTTTTTGCGGCCGCATCGCGTTCTTTCTCTGAATTTGAAGAACATCGACCCGGGATTGCTGGGCGTGCTGCCGGATTATTTGAGCGAATTTTCCTTTCAACCGGCAACGCTTTCTTCCCTGGAGGGCAGCCGTCTTTATCTCGATCTCAAGGGCAGTGCGGAAAAGCCCAAAGCGCCCAAGTACCGCGTTTATCCGCTTTACTACTACGACAACTCTTACTTCGCGCCGCCCTATTATGCCCGGCCCGCTGAGCGCAAACTCGAACCGCTGCTCTCGGCAATCTATCTCGGCGACGTTGCTGCGAAATATCTGCCGGGATTGAAATACGCCCTCAGCTATGAGCTGATCCATCATTCCGGAACGTTTTATGAATATGTTCCCTATTGGTACTATGGCGCCTATGATGCCTTTGGCGTGCGCACGGACGAAAGCAGCCGCTTCCCGGAAATCGAACCGAACATCAAACAAGACGGGCTTGACGAGAAAACCGAAACCGCGCACATGATGGAAGCCTATCTTTCATTTAAACTCACCAAATTCTTCTCAGCCGGCGCAAAAGTGAGCCGCACCATGACGGACATTTCCGGTGATTACGTACGTTTCAATGACTATAGCGACGACTTCAATTATTCCTATCAATCGCGCTATCTCAACGAGAAAGACGCCGGTTCGACATTACGGCAAAACGAGTTCAGCGCCGGCGCGCTGCTCACGTTGTCGGACACGCGGCAGATTGGCGTTTTTGGCGGCCGCATCTCCGGCCATCACGATCAAACCGCCGGCGACCGCGACAGCAGCTTTTACAGCTACGGACAAGAAACGCAATCCGACTACTTCAGCCGTTCTTTCTATTCACACGCCAGCGCCAGCCGCTGGCGGCACGAAGGCACCACGCGCTTCGCCGGCATTCACGGCGAATTGCCCTCGGAAAACAACATCGCCTTCCGCTTCCGCCTGGAATATCAAAAATCCGATATCGATTTGACCAACAGCGGTGCGGTGGCCGACACCAGCTATCATCGCTATCGTTTCCGCAATTATCCCGACAGCCTGATTTACGAGCCGATCTACAACTCGAAATTCACGGATAATCGTGTTGGCGCGGGCGCGGAAAACGGCACGCGCAAAAGCGGCAGCGCCGGTTTGGTAATTCCCATGTATAAAAACAGTGAAGCCACTGTCGCGGTGCACCTCGAGCATGATGAGAACAAAACCCTGATGTATGAAGATGCACAAGTCTACCGCGCGAGCCGGCAAGTGAATTCCACGCCGTGGTATCCGGCAGAAACCACCATCGGCATCGAAGACAAAACGTTGCGCCTTGACAAAAGAACCCAAACGACGCGGTTGGCGCTGCCGGTGGCCATGACTTTCGGCATTGGGCAAAGCTGGTCTGTGCATGTGGCTGCCATCAAACAATATCTCCAGCTCAAATCCGAAGAGACTATCGACATTTGGTATCGCACCGATTCCACCATCGTCATCCGGCCCGATGGTTCCACCTCGCAGAATCCGCCAGAGCGGGTCGATCGCTACCGCGCTGTGCCGGTGCGCCGCAGTGAAGCGTCCTTGAATTTTCGCGCCGGCGTGAGCTTTCAACCCGCCAAACCGGTGCGCATCGACGTGGGCTTGGGCGCTTCGCCGACGGATTTGGAAACCTGGCAATTTGCAGTGTTGTTTAGCATATAACCCAATTGGAGAAATCCGCGATGAAAATCGTCTCTTGCGCCGGGCTTGTGCTCGGCTTCGTCTTAACAAGCTGTCAAAATGAATCGCCAGTGTCCAACGAAGAAAGCAACTCGCTGGCAAAGCAACTTCAGTCGGAAGAAATCATCTTGACGGTTGACAAAATCGTTTACACCGCCGATGAAACGGTGCGCGTTGAGTTACTCAATAACAGTGATGCGCCGCTGTTTTTGGAAGGCTGCAGCCAGTTGCAGATTGGCACAAAGGCTGACACCGGCTGGGCACAAGCCCCGCTGATCGAATGCTTCTGGGAAGGCTTTGCTGTGAAGATTCCGGCGGATAGTAGCTATACGCTTGACTGGCCTGCGAAGTATTTGCGCGGCACCCATCGCTTCGCTGCCCACTTGTATTTCGCTTGTGACGAGGGCAAGCCGATCAGCGGAGCACAATGCGAGCGCCGGGAAACAATTTACTCGCCCGAATTCTCGATTCGGAACATCCGGCGATCACTTCCAGCAGAAACACATGAATGACTCGTGCCGTATTTTCACGGGATGACTGGCTTAAAGGTGATTGCCAATTCTCCGGATACTTGAGGTATCGCCATGTCAATGTCGATGAGTACCTCAACTTGTCATCCCGACGGGATCTTGTGAAGTATCCAGCACAGCGCCAAACACCTTGCAAGACCGGATCGACATGATTGTGGCATGCCAAAGGCAAATAATCAAGGCGACAATATACCAGCCGCCACGCATCTCAAATCGTGAGGCGGATTATGAAATGGGGTTTCGTTTTGGGATTGCTGTTCGTCACGGCTTGCGATACCAGCATCGTAACCCCCTGCGCGCTTATGGTCACGCCGCTCGGGTTGAATTCGCCGGCGAGGGCGGCGATCCTCTGCCATGATCGAAAACAACCACTGAGGAAAATATGAAAATCAAACCGCACAATATTGTCGCTCTACTCGGCGTCAGCCTGCTGCTCGTCCGATGCGAACACAATGTCGTCGCGCCGGACAACCGCAGCTTCCGCGAGCTGACCTCGTTCGAAAAACAACTGGTCGCTTCGGACAATAGCTTCGGCTTGAAGCTCTTTCGTGAAGTCGCGCAACAGCGAAAAAATGAGAACGTTTTCATCTCGCCGTTGAGTGTGGCCATGGCCTTGGGCATGACCTTGAACGGCGCGAGCGGCGAAACTTACGAAGCCATGCAAAACACGTTGGAGCTGGCCGGTTTGTCGCAGGAGGAAATCAATCAATCCTATCAGAGTTTGATCGCGCTGCTCATGCAACTCGACCCGCGGGTGGAATTTCAAATCGCCAACTCGATTTGGCACCGCCAGGAGATGGCTTTTGAGCAGGATTTCATCGAGCGCAACCAAACTTATTTCAACGCGCAGGTCAGCGGCGTTGACTTCAACGCGCCCGGCACGCTCAATCTCATCAACGCCTGGGTGAACGACAACACCCGCGGCCGCATCCCGCAGATCATCAATGAAATCAAGCCCGAGCATGTGATGTTTCTCATCAATGCCATTTATTTCAAGGGCACGTGGACGTATCAATTCGATCCCGCGCAAACCAAAGACGACTGGTTCACTACCGCAAGCGGAGCGCAGCAAGCCTGCAAAATGATGCACCAAAAAGCCGGCCTGCACCGCTTTTATTCCAATCAGGCTTTTCAAGCGATCGATCTGCCCTACGGCGATGCCGGTTTCAGCATGACGGTTCTGCTGCCGCATCGCGGCGTCTCGCTGGATTCACTGATTTCGGCTTTCAGTCCGGAGAATTGGGCGGCTTGGATGAACGGCTTTACGCAACAGGAATTGGCGCTGGCCATGCCCAGATTCAAGTTGACATTCGATATGATGTTGAACGAAATTTTAAAAAAAATGGGGATGGCAATCGCTTTTACCGAGGCTGCGAATTTTAGCGCAATGTATCAACCCGGCGGAGTATTGATCAGCGAAGTGAAACACAAGACATTTGTCGAAGTTAATGAAGAGGGCACTGAGGCCGCGGCAGCCACTTCCGTGGGCATCGGCGTCGTCTCCGCCCCGCCTTACCTCCGGATAGATCGGCCGTTCTTGTTTGCCATTCGCGACAGCCATTCGCAAACCATTTTGTTCATTGGAAAAATGGAATACTTGCAATAACACCGCATGTTCTGCAACCGCGAATCGACGCGAATGTGCGCCAATCATCGAATTCGCGTTTATCGCGGATTGAGACATTAGCAAATTGTTTAGCACTGCAACGTTTAGCCAAAGCAGAAACCATTGCATGTCATTCAGAAGGAATCTTGTGAAGTACTCGGCTCGCAATCCATTTGAGTTGCGTTCTTGTGAAGTACTCGGCTCGCATTCAATTAGCCTTGCGTTCTCAAGACGTCACAGGATTCCCAACTGAATGGCAGCGGCAAAAGCATGAAAAAGTCCAAAAACCAACATCATTATACCGAACCTCATTCCTGAGGAGAATTCATGTTTGCAAGAATGTTATCCGTTTTTGCCGTACTGGTGTTTTTTTCTTTTATCGGAGCAAAGGAGTCAGCCGCATGCACCTGTCTTCCACTGCGACCGCCGGCGCAGGCCTTTGCCGAGGCTGACGCCGTTTTTCTCGGGAAAATAATTTCATTTGAAGAACTCGTGCCGGAACATCAGCGGCGTGCACATATCGAAGTTGCAAAAATCTGGAAAGGCAATAAAGAGCAGGCCGACACGCTTTTCACTGCATTCAGCGAAGCCTCTTGCGGCTATGATTTCGTGGTCGGGGAAACCTACCTCATCTACGCCCATCAGTTTGACAAGGAGTTTTTATCCACGAACCTCTGCACCCGCACACGGCCGGCCGTTTATGCTTCCGAAGATTTGAAGTACCTGGATTCGGTTTCATATCTGCCTTTGGCATTGGGCAACTCATGGACCTTCGGCTCAAACTTTCCGGGCACGACGACGGAAACCATCATCGACACCGTTCGCGCCGACGGATATCTTTATTACCGATTCGATCAATTCCGCGAATTCTCCCGCCCTCTGCTGCGCATGAATGATTCGTTAGAGTTAATCGTACGTCACGAGAATGAGGAGCAAGTCTGGCTCAAATTCGGCGCAAAAATTGGCGAGAGTTGGCACGTTTACGGCCCCAAACGTCTGGCCGAATGGACGGTAACGCTGGAAAGCACGACTGATACCGTCGAAGTCGGCGCCGGGCGTTTTTTTCCGTGCTATCGTTTCTACTTTAAATTTTTCGGCGCGGACAATGATTGGATCGAATGGTATGCACCGAACCTCGGCCCGGTGAAGCGCGAGCTGCTGGGCTTTGCTGTGATTGAATATCCCCTGGCCAGCGCCATCATCAACGGCGAGAACGTCCCGACGGGTGTTGATGATCCCATTTCGCCTTCGTCACCACAAACGTTCGAGTTGATGCAAAACTATCCTAACCCGTTTGCACCGGCCAGCGCTGAATCGTTCTTGAGCACAACTTCAATTCACTATCGTCTGCCGCGGGAGACGCAAGTGACATTGACAATTTACGATATCCTCGGCCGCGCGCTCAACACGCTGGTGCAGCGCCGGCAAGGCCCGGGAGATTATGTCGTCACCTGGAACGGCCGCGATCGGCGCGGCGAACACGTGCCCAGCGGCGTTTATTTTTACAAATTGACGGCGGGCAGCTTCGCGCAAACGCGCAAGCTTGCAGTGGTTCAATAATATTGTCTCTTTGACAAAATTAGGCGCCTTCGTCTATTTGTTGCGTCCCGAAAATTTCACCGTCATGTCATGCTGTGAAGCATAACCCAGGTCAAGATATGAGACAATTCATGAAACGCCATGCTCACGCCGCCGCTGTGTTGATCCTGATTCTGTTCACGGCTTGTGATCACACTGCCACCGGACCGGTGGAGGCCCAACTCAACCAGCCATTTGCGCGCCTCGGTGCACAAATCTGGGTGGAAATCATGCCACTGCAATGCCTCACCAATCCCTGGCAACACGAATGGTTGCAAGAGCATGGCAATGATCCCTCACAATATCCACATGAACGTGAACGCGATATTTTGCGCATGTACTTCCTCAAGCGCGGTGCGGATTTTGGCGATTATCGCAAAGAGGCAATAGCTGACGCTGTTTGCGCCGCCTGCTCGTGTCCGACAGGCTATGGCGCTTTCCTGCAAATCAATCAGCAGGATTTGCCGGTGTTCGAGCAGCACGGTTTCAGGCTTTCAGGCATGAATTTGAAATTGCAGATCGACAAGCCTGTGTTCGCAAGCGATGAAGCCGTCAACTTTCAACTGAGCAATCCGAGTTCATATTCGTTCACGGCAACCGGCGCCGATGGCATGGGCGGTGATTGGCTGCTCGCGGCGCAAGGCAGCGGATTCATCGTGCAACAAAAACAAAGGGCGTGCGGCGATTCACGATTGCACCGGGCGCCGACCTGCACGGATACTGGTTGAATTATGAAAAATTATCCGGTACCTTCCGGCTGTTGTTGCAGGTTCATCCTGAAAACGACAGCACACGTGTGGCTCATGTCATTTCGGAAAATTTCACCGTAGGCGAAAAGTTGATGCCATTCGATCCTCTGGCGTATGAGCTGGATTTCGGCGACGGCTACACGTTGCACGCAGATTCCACCGCGCTCGACGGCGAGGTGTTGCGTACGGCAGTTTCGTACAGCGGCGGCTGCCGAGTGCATGAATTCACGGTTCATTTCAATCGCATTGCGAGCGATACCGCATTCGTTTTCATCCGGCACAATGCCAACGAGGATTCTTGCGAAGCTTATCTCACCCGCACCCGGCGCGCCAATCTGCAAGCCCTGCTGGTGCGCGACGATTTTGCCAAACTCATGCTCATCACTCCCACCGGAGACTTGATTCGCCTCAGATGATCATCCGGGCCGTCCTTCTCAGCCTTTTCATTGCCAGTGTTGTCCCGGCGCAGCAAACGCGACCCAGTGCGGGGAGTACAACCAAACGTGCGTCGATCATCCATGCGAAATCGCTGGTGATCGACGCCCACATCGATGTTCTCTATCATTTGACCAGAACCGGCTCCACTTCTGACCTTTCCCAACGACGTTCCTCGGGCCACTTTGATTTCATTCGCGCCCAGGAAGGCGGCCTGGATGCTTCTTTCTTTGCGATTTTTGTTTCGAATCGTTTCAACGCACAACCGAACGGCGCCTTCAACGAGGCGCAGCGATTGATCAAGATGCTCAATCGTATTGTCACAGCCCATCCGAAGCTGGCGGAGTTCGCCTATTCTCCTGATGAGGTGTTGCGCATCAGCAAAGCCGGCAAACACGCCGTGATCATGAGCCTGGAAAACGGCACGCCGATTGGAAACGATCTTACCCGCTTGCGGCAATTCTATCAGCAAGGTATTCGCTATATTACCCTCTGCCACAATCAAGATAATCAGATTTGTGATTCGTCGTATGACAGGCGGCACACCCATCGCGGCTTGAGCGCGTTCGGCAAACAAGTCGTGGCGGAGATGAATCGTCTCGGCATCATGATCGACGTTTCGCATGCTTCGGATCAAGCCTTTTGGCAAGTGTTGCAGCTCTCACAATTGCCGGTAATTGCTTCACATTCGAGCCTGCGCACATTCCGTTCATTTGGGCGCAACCTGTCGGACGAGATGCTGCTCGGCATGAAAAAAAACGGCGGCGTGGTGTGCTTCAATTTCGGTTCGATGTTTTTGAGCGATGATTACCGCCGCCGCAAACAAAGCCTGCAAGACGTGATCAAGCATATCGATTATGCCGTGAAACTGATTGGCATCGATCATGTCGGCTTGGGCAGTGATTTCGACGGGGTCGATGAAGTCCCGCGAGGCCTGGAGGATGTGAGTGCCTATCCCAAAATCACGGAGGCGTTACTGCAATTGGGCTATTCGGAAGAAGATATTTTCAAAATTAATGGCGGGAATGTGTTGCGCGTGTGGCGAGAGAATGACAGCCGCAGTGCGCCATGAACAACAGCAACCATTTCCGTAAATCAAGCTCACACTTGACGGGATGTACTCGGCTTGAACCTCGCCAGCCGCATGGCATTGCCGATCACCGCCAGCGAAGCGCCCATGTCTCCGCAGAGAACGGCAATCACCAACGTGGTCCAGCCGGGAAACACAGCGAAGCCCAGCGCGAGTTTCAACAGCAGCGCGGTCCACACGTTTTGTTTGATGATGGTGCGCGCGTTGCGGCTGAGCGTGATGAGGTAAGGCAGTTTGCTCAAATCGTCGCCCATCAAAGCAATGTCTGCGGTTTCGAGTGCGGCGTCGCTGCCGGCTGCGCCCATGGCAATGCCGACGTCCGCAATCGCCAGCGCCGGCGCGTCATTGATGCCATCGCCCACCATCGCGACTTTGCCGTGTTGCGCTTGCAGCTTTTTGATCTCGCCGACTTTGGCACCCGGCAGCAGCCCGGCGTGCAAATGTGTAATCCCGGCGCGCTGTGCCATCGCCCGCGCCGTGCCTTGATTGTCTCCCGATAACATCGCCGTCTTCAGGCCAAGCCGGTGAATGTCATCAATCACGTTGCGCGTATTGTCGCGCAACCGATCAGCAACGGCAATGATGCCCACAATTTCGTGACGGTTGCCAAGGAGCATCGTCGTCTTTCCCTCTGCTTGCAAGGACTGCAACTGTGCGTGCGGAAAAACGACGTTTTCTTCGGCAAACATCTCCGCCGTGCCGATGCGATATTCATCGCCATTGACACGGCCTTGCAAACCCCGTCCCGCCGAGCTCTTGAACCCTGCAACCAAATGCAGTGGGGTCTCTCCGGCAGCATGCATGATGGCCTGCGCGATGGGATGTTCGCTGCGTTGTTCGAGCGAGGCAGCAAGACGCAAAACTTCTTCGCGCGTCATGCCGTTCAGCGAAATCACGTCAGTCACCACCAGCTTACCGCTGGTCAGTGTGCCGGTTTTATCGAATGCAATCGCCTGCACTTGTGCCATGTTTTCCAAATGCACGCCGCCTTTGATGAGCACGCCGTTGCGCGCGGCGCTGGTGATGGCGGAGATCACGGCCACGGGCGTTGAGATCACCAGCGCGCAAGGACACGAAATCACCAGCAGCGTAAGCGCTTTCTCAAACCAAATGTGAAAATTCGCATTGAAAAACAGCGGCGGCACAATGGCAATCAAACCGGCGACGAACACCACCGCGGGCGTGTAATAACGCGCGAAGCGATCGACAAATTTTGCGCTCGGCGCTTTTTGGCCCTCAGCCTCTTCCACCATTTCAATGATGCGTGACAGCGTGGTATCTTTCGCAGGTTTGGTGATGCGAATTTCGAGATAGCCCTGTTCGTTGATGCTGCCGGCATAAACCTCATCGCCCAGATGTTTGTCGATCGGGATCGACTCGCCGGTAATGGGCGATTGATTGACGCTCGATTGCCCGGCCACCACCACGCCATCCAGCGCAATACGTTCGCCCGGGCGCGCGAGCATGATTTCGCCCACCTTCACTTCGTGCACATCAATCTCATGCTCGCGGCCATTGCGCTTGATGATGGCCTGCGCCGGCGCAATTTGCGTGAGCATTTTGAGCGAGCGGCGCGCGCGTTCAACCGCGTACCCTTCCAGCAATTCTGCCAGAGAATACAAAAACGCCAGACTGGCCGCCTCGACATATTCTTCAATCAAAATTGCACCGACGATGGCGATGGTCATGAGAAAATTGATGTCCAGCGCCATGGTGCGCACCGCGCGCAAGCCTTTAGGCGCGAAATGCCAGGCGCCGGAGAACAAAGCCAGCAGAAGAATCGGCGCGGAAATATGAAACTTGAAATCCAAAACATAAAAGTAGGAATCGCGTACCAAGAAATTGACCAGCAATCCGATTCCCAGCAACACGCCGGAAATGGCCACAGCCACAACCTCCGGCGTTCGCCAAAACGGGGCCTTGGCCTCGTGCTCCGCGCGACGATGTTCATGTTTAACCTGAAAACCCGCGCTTTCAATGCGTTCTTTAATGCGCGCCAGATTTTGCCGGTTTTCATCGTAGCTGACTTTGACCTTGCCGTTTGCGAAGTTGACGGCAACGGTATCGACGCCCGGCATTTGCGTGACCGCCGATTCGATCGTGCGCGCGCAACCGGCGCAGTGCACACCGGCAACCGTGATTTCTTCGTGAGTGAGCGTGTTCTTGTTTTTGTCCATCGGCTTAAACCTTTGCGACTTTGACTTTTTGAAATTTGTCTCTTGCAGAAGCGCGTTCCGTTTCCGCCACGTGCCCGGTTGCGACTTTGATGAGGCGCTCGATATGCTCGTCATCGAGCGAGTAGTACGCCATCTTGCCGGCGCGGCGAAATTTGACCAGCCGCACCTCGCGCAGAAAGCGCAGATGATGCGAAATTGCCGGCCGGGTGACGCCCAGCAAGCTGGCGAGATCACAGACGCACAGCTCGGTTCTCTGCATCGCCAGAATGATCTTGAGACGCATGGGGTCGCTCAAGACTTTGAAGATTTCCGCAAGCTTGGCAATGCGGCGGTGGTTGGCGATCTTTTTGGCGGCTTTCTGCACATGGGCTTGGTCGACATATTCAATCTCGCAAACCGCATGGCCGTTGTCGTGAAACATGACTGACTCCAACGATTAAGCGTTCGTTGAATCGTAAAATAAACGTTTAATCGAATTTTGCAAGGACAAATTTGGGGCAACCGGCGCAACAAGGCAAGCGCAAGAGGCTGGTGTTTTCCGCTCAGTGATTTTTGGTAAGCTCCGAATGATGGCAAAACACGAAATCCGTGCACATCCGTGTCCATCTGTGGCTCTCTCAAAAATTGCCAGACTGGCGTAATCTGCAAAGTGGTTTTTAATTAGCCACGGATTTGCACGGATCGGCACGGATTGCAGTGGTTCCCATCAAGAATTCTGGCCGCGGCTTGAACCATTTCCTTTTTGAAAAGTATGTACAATTGTCCAGGGTACTAATTAACATCTGTGCCAATCCGTGTCCATCCGTGGTTCACTCATTTAAGCCATGAATGCGACTCTAACGTGTTGTGCGAGAACCTTCTTCAGACGGTTTACATGTCATCGCCTGCGATTGAAATCGCAGGCGATGGTAACAACGATCACGGGGCAAAATTCAGGTACTAACCAAAAGAACAGTGATGAAAATGAAAAATCATCATTTATTGTTCATTGCGCTTCTTCTGGGCGCATTCGCCGCGCTGCCCATGCAAGCGCAAACTGTGCACAACGATAAGCCCGAACACAAGTTTACCGTAATTGACAAGGCCTCCAGCATTTTTATCGGTGTGATTCTGGGCGGCTTCAGCGGTGCTGTGATTGGAGTACTCATGGGCAATTCACAAACCTACAACGGCGAACATGTTAACATCATGCGAGGCACTTTGATTGGCGCGAGCATCGGGCCTTTTCTCATTTATGAGGACTGGGCGAGGAGAAAGGGCGTAAGGTTTCCCATGAACACCTGGTATAGCGTGTCCGGCGGCAATATGACATTTTCAAACTATGAAGACGCGAATCTTCGGCTCGGCTATTCCGGAGGCATGGGCCACAACTACCGCTTGAGTGACAAAGTTTATTTGCAGGCTGAAGCAAGTTACAATCACCGG
>SZPB01000365.1 GCA_030263535.1 Cytophagia bacterium CHB2 | reverse complement strand
CGTAAGTCTTGGTCGTACTGCCGCGCCTCAGGTCAAGAATGTTGCCATTGGGGTCGTAGGAGATGGGATTGCCAACACCGATGTTCCAAGCGCTGTTTAAGCTGTTCTCGGCAACGGTAAGCTGGCCGAGGTTATCGTAGGTATACTGCACCGCATAATCTGCGGGCTTGCCCGCCCAATTGTACATGAAGCTGGTGGTTTTGATGCGGCCGTCGTAATAATCCGGGCCGCCCCATCCGCCGGGCAGAGGCTTGAGCTTGCAGGAAATCGCCGCCGCAGGACAAATATCGTTGAATGCAAAAAAAAACGGGCAGGCGCTGGGCCGGGAGTGGTGTGAAAGTTGCGCTGGCGGATGCCCCGGGCGGCAGTTTGCACGTCTTCACGAACCTTGCGCAGATATTGTTCTTTGCGCGGGTTATTCAGCAGCGTCTTCGCCGGATTTTTTTACCTCGGAGCGCCGGATGATTCGCGTTACGTTTTTTTGCATCCGTGGAAGCTCCCCCTTCTGGCCGCGGATGAGCTGGACTTCTTTGATCATTTGCCAGGCGGCAGCGAAGCGGCCCACGTCTCCGATTTTTTGCCAGAATTCAATATCAAAGGAACGATCGCCGTGCTGCTCACGGCTGGCCACGCGCGACATGATCACACGGGACCTCGAATGATCGTTTTTACTTGAGGAGTCGCTCATGATATTCCTGCTTGAGAAAATTTGGAAAACGATATCCGGGTTGCACAAGTCGGCTACGGTCAAATCGCCCAGAGGTGCGCCGAAATTAACCAGCGCATTCCACACGTTGACAGCATTCTCCGGCGTGGGCTCAGTCCAAATATCCAGATCTTTCGTGTAACGCGGCTCGGTGTGATAAATAACCGCATACGCGCCCACGATCGAATACCGCGCGCCTGTTTCATTCAGGCATTGCAACAGATCCCTATAGTCGCGATTGCCGTTCATGCGATCCTCATCATTGAATAAAGATGGCAAAAAAATCAATTCGAACAAGCCCCATTTCATTCAACTCTGATTACTTTGAAGAAACCCGTCTATCATTTGCCTGGAACAGTTTTTTACTCACGATACTTCCGCGTGATTTTAACGATTATCAAACTTCGACGATATGGCAGTATCGTATCAATTTGTTTCCGCCGCCGGACAAATATCATTGAGCGCGCAAAACGGGCAGGCGCTGGGGCCGGGTGTGGGGCGAAAGTCGCGCTGGCGAATGCCTTGCGCGGCGGTTTGCACGTCTTCGCGGATTTTGCGCAGGTATAGTTCTTTGAGCGGAATTTCCGCAACCACGCCGGATTCGAGAAAGTGCATGCGCCAGCCGGCCACCGGTTGGCCAAAACGTTCTTGATAAGACCAGGCATACAGCCGCAATTGCCGGCTGCTCATCGCGCGTTTGCGCGCTTTCTCGGGATCATCGACCGCAGAGGATTTGAAATCAACGATGAGCACGCGGCCATCGGGCAGCTCGTCCACGCGATCCCAGCGGCCGGTGATGACATTGTTTTCGAATAAAAATTTGAATGGCTCCTCGACATACAGGGGCTTGAAATCTTCGCTTTCCTGCTGCTCGAAGAAGCGGCGCAATACCTCCTGCCCGGTGGCAAAACGCTGCTGTTCGTGCGCGCGATTCAAAAAGCCGCGACTACGCCAGTTGGTTTTGAACACGGTCAATAAATCATCCAGGGCAACCACTTCCTGCTTCCGCTTGCGTTTGTTGTATTCGCGCACGGCCTCATGCAGCGCAAAGCCGTATATGATGGCGTGATATTCGGCCAATGGCACGCGCAGAATGTGAACATATTTGTATTTCAGCGGGCAGGTCAAATAGTCGTCGATTTTCTTTTGATCAAGATGCAACAACTGGTCAGCGGGAATGGGGCTGGTTTCAGGCGCTTGTGACTCGCCGTGAGCGTGTCGAATCGGCTCGCCGGATCGATCAAAACGCGCCAGGGCCTCAAAAGGCGAGGCTTTGGCAAAGTCTTCATCCGCGTGCGCATCGTCCAGCGCTTCGCGCACGAACACGCTGACTTTGCGCGGGCGCGCGCCGCCGTAATCACGGCCGCTGGTGAGATAAAGCTCGCGCTCTGCGCGCGTCATGCCGACATAAAACAACCGGCGTTCTTCCTGCACATGAAAATCGCCCTCCGGCAAAATATCTTTGATCACGCCCTCCGGCAGTTCGATGGTTGAGGCGCGCGGCTTCGTGGGAAAGCGGCCTTCCACCAATCCCACCATGAAAACCACCGGAAATTCCAGCCCCTTGGCTTTGTGCAACGTCATCACCTGCACGGCCTCAACGTCGAGATCAGCCATGGCCGTGCCGGGATCGTCGCCGAACTCTTTCAACAGCTCGAGATGATTGATGAAAAAACTCAATTCGCCGGGCGTGGTGAAATGCGCATAACCCTGCACGGTGTTGAAGAATTTAGTAATGTTGCTGATTTTTTCATCCGAGGCAACCGACTCGCCTTCGGCCAGACGCTTGAGATAGCCCGACTCTTTTAGAAAATCATAGAGCAGGGAATAGACCGGCGTGGTGCGCGATTGCTCGAGATATTTTTCATTGTCGGCAATGATCTTTATGGCAGTGGCGCGGCCTTCGGCAGAAAGCGGCTCGGGCCATTCAAATTGCTCGGGATTTTTGAAGATATGAAACAGCGGGCGATGCGTATCATGCTGGATCAGCAGCGCGGCCTGCACATCGCGCATGGGCATGGCGTAGATCTCATTCTGCGCGAGGTGATAGAGATTTTGCGAGTCGTAAGGATTGGCAATGCTTTTGAGAAAGCAGAACAGCATGCGAATTTCCTCGCGCTGATAAAGGCCGTAGTTGCCGGAAAAGCGGTGGGGAATACCGGCTGCGGCGAGGCTGCGCAGAAACGGGTCGGCGGCGTTGTTGGAGCGCACCAAGATGCAGAAATCGCGATAGCTGGACGTGCCGGCTGCCACGCGTTCTTGAATATGTTGGGTGACGGCCTCGGCCTCAGCGCTCAAGGTTTCGAAATGCCAATGCTCGACCCGCTGGCCCTCGGGCTTGTCGCTGGTGAGTTTTTTGTTGATTTGTTGTTTGACTTCCAGGCGGTTGGGATCGTTGTGGCGGATCAGGCGATAGGCGGTGTCGAGAATCGGTTGGGTCGAACGATAATTGTGGGTAAGCACAATATAGCGTGCGTTTGCATATGTTTTGCTGAAGTTGAGAATGTTACTGATGGCGGCGCCGCGAAATTTGTAGATGGATTGATCGTCGTCGGCCACAACGGCGAGGTTCTCATGACCCGCAGCCAGCTCTTTCACCAGTTGAAATTGCGCATAATTCGTGTCTTGAAATTCGTCCACGAGAATGTAGCGATAGCGTTCCTGCAAGCGGCGGCGAATATCGGGATGCTCGCGCAGTAATTTCAAGCAATAAGAAATCTGATCGCCAAAATCAAAATAGCCGGACTCGGCCATGAGCTTTTGATAAGCTTGATAGCATTGCGACAGTTCCATTTGTTTTTCAGCGGAAAGCCGTTCTGCCGGTTCGCTGCTGGATTGGGCATGTGCGGCAAGCTGTTCGCAATGGGCAAGATATTCTTCCGGCGAGACGTCTTCGTCCTTCAAGCGGCTGAAGTGCCGCAGCAAATCCTGCAAAAATCGTGTGGGATTCCCCAAAGGCCGGTAATGTTTGAGCGGCAGATCGAACAAATGCTCGCGCAGAAACAGCGCTTGTTCGGCCTGACTCAACAGGCGAAAATTGGGATCCAGCCCCAAATCAACGGCGAACTCGCGCACGATTTTATCGCCGAACGAGTGGAAGGTTGAAATGGTGAAGCCGACATCGCCATAAGGCACGAGCCGGTCGACACGCTCTTCCATTTCAGCCGCAGCTTTGTCAGTAAATGTGAGTGCCAGAATTTGATTCGGGCGGGCGATTTGCGCGGCGACGAGATAGGCGATGCGGTAGGTGATGACACGCGTTTTGCCCGTGCCGGCGCCGGCAATGATGGCCAGCGGGCCATTAAGATATTCAACCGCGGCGCGCTGTTGCTCATTTAAGTCGTAGAGAATTTTTTCAACCGAGAAGTCGTGCGGCATAGGAATAAAAAAAGCGCGCTTCCGGTCGCGGAAGGGCGCTTTTGCGTCTGAAAGTTCTGGTCAGTTCAAAAAGAAGTTCAACGGATCGACCGGCGCATCGTCTTTATGCACTTCGAAGTGCAGATGCGGTCCGGTGGTGCGTCCGGTGTTTCCGACGAGGCCGATCACATCCCAGCGCTCGATCTTCTGGCCTTCTTTTACCCAGACTTCGGAAAGGTGGCCGTAGAGCGTGCGGTAGCCATAGCCGTGATCGATGATCACATGACGGCCATAACCCTGACCCAGGCTATACGTCGATTTGGCGGCAATCACGACGCCGGCAGCGGCGGAATAGACCTCGGTGCCGATTTCAGCGGAAATATCGACGCCGTTGTGATGCTTGACGCGTTCAATGAACGGATCGAGACGCTTGCCGTATTTGTCGGTGATGCGGCCGGCTTCCACCGGGCGAATCGAAGGCGTATGCTTGAGCTGCGCGTTGTCACTGGCGATTTTGTCTTTCACATCTTTAATGTTGTCGAAATGCAGCTCGATGCGCTTTTCCAGAACGGAAAGCATGTGATTGACGCGCTTGGTCTCACTCTTGACGCCTTCCGGCAGCGAATTCAAATCGACATCGACATAATCTCCCAGCGCGCCGCCCGTGCCGGCCTTGCGCACGTCCGGATCGATGCGCGGGAGTTCGGTGAACACGCGCAAATCGTCGTCGTTTTGCTCAACGGTTTGCATGCGTCCGTCAAGCTCGTTGACCTTCGTACTCATATGCTGGAGTTGCTTGGTCAAGGCTTGATTCGAGCGATTGAGACTGGTGATGCGTTCATCCTTATAATAGTCGGTAAATAAGGCAATCGAAGAACCGACCATCAGCAGCATCACCACAAATGATGAGAACATGATAGAAATGATCCTCTTCCACGACAAATTAACCGTTTTGACTTCCGACCCCTGTAGCGAAAACAAGATCAGCTTAATCTTTTTATCGCCCATGATTCCCTTCCTCCGTGATTGGGGACGTTGAAGTTGATTTAAATTGTCTGAAGCTTGGGGGTGCTGGCAGCGTTTGGGTTAATATCTCCTGAAGACATTTGTGACGCTTCCCCGCATGTGTTGAGTCTGAACTTATTTGTGAAACCATCCTAGTTAAGCTTTCATGAAGTCTGTTTGATTGATACGGCGAGTAAAAATAGCCCTAACGTTCACCTTTGTCAAGTGAAAATTCGGAATTTGACCTCGCCAGGGTTGTACAGGGCTGCGCGCCTTCTCTTCCTGAGATTGCGCTTAACCGAGGTAGCTGCGGAGCGGCTTGCTTCGGGAAGCATGCCGGAGGCGTTTGATCGCCTTCTCCTTGATTTGTCTCACCCGCTCACGGGTCAGTTTGAACAGCTCGCCGATTTCTTCGAGCGTTAGAGGGTGTTCCCGTCCCAAACCGAAATAGAGCTTGACCACTTCGGCCTCACGTCCGGTCAGTGTCTCAAGCGCGCGTTCAACTTCAACGCGTAGGGATTCGCTCATCAAATTATTATCCGGCGAGGGCATTTCTTCATTTTCGAGCACATCGAGCAACCGGCTTTCTTCATCCTGGTTGAACGGTGCATCCAGCGAAACATGCTTGCCGGAAATTTTCAATGTGTCGGAGACTTCGTAGGGCGTCATCTCGACTTTGTCGGCAATTTCATGCGCCGAAGGCTCGCGCTCGAACTCCTGCTCAAGCGAACTCAGCGCTTTCCCAATTTTATTGAGCGCGCCGACACGGTTGAGCGGCAGGCGAACCACGCGAGATTGTTCGGCCAGTGCCTGCAAAATCGACTGGCGAATCCACCATACTGCATAGGAGATAAACTTGAAACCGCGTGTCTCATCAAACCGGCTTGCGGCTTTAATCAAGCCGAGATTGCCTTCATTGATGAGATCTCCTAGTGAAAGTCCTTGATTTTGATACTGTTTAGCGACACTAACAACGAATCGTAGATTCGCTTTGGTAAGTCTTTCTAATGCTTCCTCATCACCCTTTTTAATGAGCTTGGCGAGCTCGATTTCGGCTTCGGGGGATAAAAGAGGAACTTCACTGATTTCCTGGAGATACTTCTCTAGGGATTGATCCGTTCTAGAACGGTTCCCACCAGTGAGTCTCGCCACACTCCCTCCTTCAAGTTGGGTGAAGAGTCTCGTGATCAAAACATGGTTATTTTCGAAAAGCGTGGCAATCTACAAATTTTTCATTATTTTGTCAACAATTTCGTTGTCACTGATTTTTGCTTGAAATTTTGCGGAGGAACGCGCTCGACCACGTTCCTCACAAAAATTTGAGGTATGATTTTGAATCGCCGGGGGTATTTTGCGCCGCGCGCGGCGAGTTCCTGCTCAAAG
>SZPB01000364.1 GCA_030263535.1 Cytophagia bacterium CHB2 | reverse complement strand
AGCCCCTCGCTGGCGCCGGTTCAACTCTATACGCCGACTTCCGCGCAAGGCGAGGAAACCGGCAACATCCTTTATCCCGATCGCATTGATTGGAGCTCGGACAACGCCGTTTTGATGTACGATGCGTTCAACATTTACGTCAATGCGAGCGGCGACACGACGAGTTACTGGGATATCAATTTATTGCGCGCCGCCGACGGCAAGATTAATCGCCTGTTCCCGCCGCAACGGCCCGGCGTCAACCTCGGCAATGCCGTGTTTGCCTCAAACACGGATAACATCATTGCCTTTGACTTTTTTGATGAAACCGGCGCCGTGAAAGCCATCGCCGTCAATCTCAACACCGGCGAACAAGGCGTGATCACCAATAACGGCAGCTCGCTGAGCAGCCCCTCGTTCTCGCGGAATGATCAGCGCGTGTATTATCACTATATTGAAAACAACACGGCTTCGGTTTGGTATGTCGATTTATTTCCCGACGGCCTGACCGGCAACGGCAACGATGCTCAAATTCTCAACGGCGGCGTTTATCCGGTGAGCTATACTGTTGGTCAGCGCCCGACCGACGTCGAGTCCAATGATCCGGTTTTACCGGCGGCTTTTGCGCTGGAGCAGAATTATCCCAATCCCTTTAATCCAGAGACGGCGATTCGCTACAGCTTGCCGGAGGCGGGCAATGTTACGCTTGCGATTTTCGATGTCAACGGCCGGCGGGTGGCAACGCTCGAATCCGGAATGAAGCCGGCAGGCGCACATGCCGTGCGCTGGAATGGGTTGGATGACGCCGGCAAGCGTGTCACCAGCGGCATTTATTTTTACCGGCTCACGGCAACCGCGGCAAACGGCAGCGTGCAGACGATGACGAAAAAGATGACCCTTTTGAAGTAGAAGCGAACTTTATTCTGTAAACGGATTCTTCGAATATCGCGGATAAAGCAAAGAGGCGATATCCGCATTATTCGTGCAATCCGCTTACCCAAAAAATTTCTACAATGAGGCATCACTTTTAACCTCGTGTTGACTGTGTTTTATTTTTGGCGTTTTTAACTTGGTTAAGTTTTCACATTTCTGAGGAGAATTCGTGATGAAGAAGTTGCTCAAAATTTTTGTGGGGATTCTGGCCGTACTGGTGATCTTGATTATCGGCGGCGTGCTTTATCTTACTCAGGGCTTGCCGAATGTCGGCGACGCGCCCGATCTTACTGTTGCCGCGACGCCGGAAGTCATTGCGCGCGGAGAATATCTGGCAAATCATGTGACGGTGTGTATTGACTGTCACTCGACGCGCGACTTTCGTTACTATTCCGGCCCGGTTACGCCCGGCACCGAGGGCAAGGGCGGCGAGGAAATGACGGAGACCATCGGCACATTGCGTGTACCCAACATCACGCCGGCAGCCATCGGAAATTGGAGCGACGGCGAGATTGCGCGCGCCATCACTGCCGGCGTCGACAAAAACGGCGAACCGCTTTTTCCGATGATGCCTTATCCGATTTACAACGAGCTGGGCGAAGAGGATGTTCACGCCATCGTCGCTTATTTGCGCACGCTGCCGCCGATCCAAAACGAAGTGGCGCGCACGCAGCTTAGCTTCCCCATGAATCTCATCGTGCGCACGATTCCCAAACCCTACACCCCCAAAACACGGCCGCCGGCTTCTGACACGCTCGCCTACGGCAAATATTTGAACACGGTTTCGGGTTGCCATTTCTGCCATACGCCGGTTGATGACAAAGGCCAGGCTTTGCCGGGCATGGATTTCGCCGGCGGACAGGAGTTCAAGTTTCCGGACGGCAAAGTCGTGCGCACGGCCAACATTACTCCAGAAATGGATACCGGCATCGGCGCATGGGATCGAGCCTATTTCGTCGGACGCTTTAAAGAATATGCCGACTCCGCGGCAGCTCACATTCCCGTACCGCAAGGCGGGGACAACACCGTGATGCCGTGGACAATGTACGCGGGCATGACGGAAGAAGATCTGAGCGCGATTTACAGCTATCTGCGCACGGTGAAGCCGGTGGTTAATCAAATTGAGCGCTACCCGGCGCCAGAAGCAAATGGCAAGTAGGAATGAGGTTGAAAAACTTGTTTGAAAAGCGGCGTGATCGCTTACAAATTCCGTCTTAGAAATAAGGCAAAGATTCAAACTGCGAAGGCGCAAAGAATGCGAAGGAAAGTAGGCAAAATTCTTCGCGGCCTTTGCGCCTTCGCGGTTCTTTTCGTTGCGGCTAGAGCCCTGTTACCTTAATTAGTTAGTAGGAGTATTCTCTCGAAATGTCAGGTGAATCTTGTGAAGTACTCGGCATCAGGCCTGGAACTTCACAAGATCCCCGCGGGATGACTGGGCGAAGATGGATATATGCCATAAGGCGCTCAAAGTTAGAATAAAATTCTGAAAGTTTATGGCAGAATGATTTGCCGGCAGAACGATTCAAAATAATTCGCCGATAAATCATCCTGCCAGAGTTTTTTCGGCGATGCTCGGCGACTTCGGCGCATTTCGGTGAAAAACTTTATCGCCGATGGTCACCGAGTTTCGCCGAACTGTTATTTGCTGCTTCGCAGAAGCTTTGATTTGCACCTTGTCTGCAAATCAGGGTGGTTTTTAAGGTAAAACGTGTGCTAACGTTTTGAGAGTGCGCAGCATAAACTAGAAAAATTTCTGAATTCTTAAATTTCCAACAGATTTGTGGGCAGGCAAGGGCGCAAGAAGATTTGCGCCTTTTTTATTTTAGAAGCTGGGCCAGGCAAGATTCGGCACACGAACATCGTGCGCGCTGGCAATTTGAAACGCCATTTCCATGCTCTGGGAATAATTCAGGCGCGGGTCGCAATAGGTTTGATAATTCGTGGCAAGATCATCTTCCACGATTTGCTCGGCGCCGCCCAGGCACTCGGTTACAGGCTCTCCGGTCAACTCGAAATGCACGCCGCCGAGGTGGCTCTCATTCCGGCGATGGATATCGAAACACTGCGCCAGCTCCGAGAGAATATCGCGAAAATCACGGGTTTTGACGCCGCGTGCGGTGGTTTTGGTGTTGCCGTGCATGGGATCACAACACCAAAGCACGCGGTATTTGTGCTTTTGCACCGCGCGAATCAGCGGCGGCAATAACTCTCCGATGGCATTTTTCCCTAAACGCGTAATCAAAGTCAAGCGCCCCCACTCATTTTGGGGATTGAGCGCGCGAATCAACGCAATCAACTCGTCCGGCGTGCAGCTCGTGCCGATCTTTACGCCAACAGGATTGGCGAGGCCGCGAAAATATTCCACATGCGCGCTGTCAAGCTGGCGTGTGCGATCGCCGATCCACAGCGTGTGCGCGCCAAGATTGTAGTAACGCTTGCGTTCCGGCAGATAATGCGTGAGCGCCTCTTCGTAAGCCAGTAACAAGCCTTCGTGTGAAATGAAAAAATCAACTCGACCCAACACCTCGGCTTTCACACCGCCCAACGCCTCCATGAATTGAATGCTGTCGAGAATGCGTTTGACCAGGCGGCGGTAATCCCGGCGGCGATCGCTTTTTGAAATGAACTCCAAATTCCAGTGATCGGGATGATGCAGGTCGGCGAATCCGCCTTCGATCAAAGCGCGGATATAATTGATCGTGGTTGCGGCGTGATAATAACTTTGCAACAATCGCTCGGGATCCGGAACACGGGTTTTGACGTTCGGCTCGAACGAATTGATGCTGTCGCCGCGAAAAACTTGTAAGCGCTGGCCGTTGCTGGTTTCATAGGCGGCCGAGCGCGGCTTGGCAAATTGCCCGGCAATGCGACCGATGCGCACCACCGGTTTGCGCAAGCCATAAATCAGCACCAAACTCATTTGCAGCAGGATTTTCAATTTATCGGCAATCGCGCGGCTGTTGAAATCTTGAAAGCGTTCGGCGCAATCGCCGCCTTGCAGCAGAAAGCGTTTGCCCTGTGCCGCGTCTTTGAGCAGGCGTTTGAGATAATCGACTTCTCCGGGAAAAACCAACGACGGATAAGAACGGAGCTGAGACAGGACTCGCTCCAGGTGTGCCGGATCGGGATAGGCGGGCTGCTGTGAGATGGGTTTTGTTCTCCAGCTCTCGGGCGTCCAGGGTGTCATCGATGAATTTTGTGCTCTATCTTTCCAACTATTTCGTTTCTTGATCACGCCAAGATAATACTTATGCTGGAAGCAGAATGTCAAGCAAGTTTTAGTAAACGCCGAGTATTGCTTGAACCCAAGAAATCACTTGAGTGATAGCCACTGGCTACTTATATTAGCGCCACATTAAAAAAATAGCCGTAGCATATCACCATTCGGAGCTTACGGACATGCTCGAAATCCTGCAAAAACGTACGATCTCAATAACCGAGCTTGAATCCAAAGCGGGCAAAATCGTTGCAGAGGCAAGACGATCTGGCAAGCCCTATCTGATTACACAAAACGGTAAGCCGATGGCCTTGCTTTTAGATGCTAAATCCTACCTTGATGAGCTTGCGACGGAAGCGCTTGCCCGCCAAATTGCAACAGGAGAAGCCGATATTGCGGCGGGTAAAGTTGAGGATCTAGAAGAAGTTTTGAAGGAGGTTCGGCGTGCTCGCACGGTATCGCGTTCGCGTCGCCAGGCGCGCCAAAATTGATCTTCTTGAAATATTGAACTACGTTGCCAGAGATAACCCCAGAGCAGCAGATAAGCTCGAACAGCGTTTTACCGGAAGTTTGAGTTCCCTCCAGCATTTTCCTGAGCGATTTTCGAAAATCCGTGAAAAATTTTATACCCGCTTCGTTTACCGGCATGCCCTTGTCAGCTCATATCGAATCATCTTTCGGATTTGGGGCAGAGATGTGTTAGTTGTGCGAATTATCCACCAGGCCAGACTCTTAAGAGAAAAAATGCTTGCCGATAAAGGGTAAAATGCTTGCGTTCACTCAAACATCAATTTGCCGTCTTGCATGATTGTTCTGTTGTCGATTGACACCGTCGGCTCGGTGATCAGGCCGCGTGCGACGATTTCGGTCAATTTCGCAGAGCCGAGACGGCGGCCAAAACCGAGATGAATCGTGCCCAGCGTTTTTTCATCCTCCAATTCGGATTGGCCGAGACGCGCAAATTCATTCATGCCAAAACCGATTTCCAAAACCGTGCGCGCCGTGCCGGTTTTGGATTTGACGACGCTGCTGTCAACCAACTCGGCTCCGCTGGTGCGCAAACGGCGGCGCAGCGCCATGGCCTCCTTCCCGCCGCGAATCATTTTGATCTTGCCGTCCATAACTTTTATGGTGATGATCGCCGAACTTGAGTTGCGCTCGCCGGCCACGCCGTTGAGAATGAGTTCGCCGTTAACTGTGTTCGAAATCGGCGCGATATAAGCGCGACCGGTCGGCATGCTCGTGCACATCAATCCGCTCTGCAGCGGTGTGGCTTCCAGCACGCCGCGGTGCTGGTGAATGGACATTTCCAGCGCGGCCCCGGCTTTGCTCGTCACTTTGATGGTTTTGCCGATGGTCAGAATGTCGGCGAGTTTACGACAGCGCTCGCGCAAGCGGCGCAAATCGGTGTTTACGCGGCGCAGCACGGCCGCCGCTTCCATCACCGGACAAATCACAATCCGGCTGCGTGTTTGTTGCCGCAGCCAATTGATGCTTGCCGTGTCCAACCGCGGCGCCAATACCAGAACCTTTTCTGCGGTGTTGATAAAATTGCGGGAGAGAAGAGAATGAAGGGTGCGCCGGTCATGATTGCCGGGCAATTCCAATACAAAAACATCAGTTTTGGCTTTTTCCGCTACTTTACGAAAAAGACCGGCCGCCGGCGCTTGATCGCGCGCCGCAACAATGAGCAACGCCTGCTTGGGTTCCAGCTCAAGGTAATCGAAGAGCGCAAGCTGCGCTGTTTTTTCCAGTCGATTCATCTACACCAAGAGTTTGCCGGCCTCCATGATCATGCGGCCATCGACATAAACCGTCGGCTGCAAGATTAGGCCATCGAGGTGACTCGATACAGCGACCGTACCGCCCATGGATTTGTTATCGCCAAGCGCGAAGTGAACGGTTCCCATGACTTTTTCATCTTCCAAAATCACGCCGGTAATTTGCGCTTGATCATTTGTGCCAATGCCAAGCTCGGCAAGGTTACGCCCGTCCGGCCCGACACCGTCCACCAGTTCATTCAATTTCTCTGCTTCACTGCCGCCTGTAATCTCAACGGCCATGCCGTCCCGGACGACGATATGAATGGTTTGCTGCAACTTGCCGATGCCGGCAACCGCGGCTTCAAAGACGATATATCCCTGCGCGCTGCCTTCCAGCGGCGCAAAGAAGGTTTCACCGGCGGGCAGATTGCCGGAGCTTCCCGTTTCATGATAGAGTCCGGTATCGGGTTTGGGATAACGATCGCCGCGCCGCAGCGTAAAGCTTGCGGCTGCGCGCGGCAATGGCTTGATAATCGGCGCTCAGGCAGCGGATCATCATGTCTTCGGTGATGCCCGGCAGCGTCGCGATGCGCGCGCCGCGAGCGCACGCCTGGCGCCGCGCTTCCGTGTGGGTGAGAGATTTGGTGGTGGGGCAAAGCACAACGCTGCTCGCGGCCATCAACGCGGCAATCGGCGCGGGCGGCTCTTCGCCGTTGCGCGAGCGGGGCGTCATCTCCGCGAGCATCGCCTCTGCGCCCAATTCTTTTGCGGCCTGCCACAACGCCACACCGATGTTGCGCTTGTTTTCATCGGTGATGATGGTGACGGTTTCACCCGCCCGCACATCCATGCAATCTTTCACTGCAATACGCGCGGCGGCAAACAGCTTTTCATTTAAGCGGGCCGCCTTCTGAGCCGGCGCGGGGGCAGACTTGACTTTTCTGGTAGCAGTTTTGCGCGCAGAAGTTTTGGGAGCCGCCGCCTTTTGCACAGCTTTTTTTGCAACGGTTTTCTTTACCGCTTTCTTCGCGGGTGATTTCATCGCTTTTTTCGTCGTTTTGCGTGTCGGCATGTTAACCTCTCTGCATAAAAATATGCGCAAACACTTTAGCATCGTCCAGCATGTTTTTCACTAGACAGGATTCGTCCGGGCTGTGCGCCGTATCCTCCATCGTGGACCACACCGCTGCCGGGATTCCGGCGCGGCGGAAACACGCGGCCACCGTGCCGCCGCCGATGCCCATGGGCTTGGGCCGCCTCCCGCGCAATTCGCGCACCGCATGCGCTATCGCTTTGACGACTGGCGCGTCCATCGAAGTCGGCGGCGCTGCTTGCTCGCCCTGTTGCGGGGTGATCGCAATCTTGACCCGGAATTTTCGTTCGGTTTCTTTCGCGATCGCGCGCACTGCTTTTAGGATGTCCGTCGTCTTGTATTCCGGCAAAATCCGGCAATCGAAATACATCACATCCTCGCCCGGAATCGTATTGATGTTCGGTACGTTCGCTTCGCGCTTGGTCGGCTCAAAGGTGGAAAACGGCGGCTGGAACATGGCATTCCGTTTTTTGAATTTTTGATAAAGCGATTCGAGACGATAAGCCAGATAATTTGCGGCTTTATGCGCGTTACGCCCCTTCTCCGGCTCCGAGCCGTGGCATTGCCGGCCCACCGTTTGAAAACGCAGCCACAAAATACTCTTCTCCGCCACTTCGATCATCGTGCCGTTTTGATTGCCGGCGTCCGGAATGATCATGAGATCATTTTTGCTAAAAAGCTCCGCATGATGATCGACGAGAAAATGCGCGCCGTAACGGCTGCCGGTTTCCTCATCGGCCACAAACAGTAACGCCACATCAAATTCGGGCGTCACCTGCAAATCGCGCAATGCCTTCATCGCACACACTGCGGAAACCAGGCCTTGTTGATTGTCTTCCACACCGCGGCCGATGAGCATGGCGCCACTCTCCGCGCGCTGCTCAACGCGCATCGTCCACGGATCTCCGCTCCACTTCGAGAGATCACCCGGCGGCACGACATCGACATGCGCCACAATGCAAATCGTGTGACGCGCGGAACGCCCGTTAAAGCGCGCGACGAGA
>SZPB01000363.1 GCA_030263535.1 Cytophagia bacterium CHB2 | reverse complement strand
TGGTGGGGCGGATTTTACTATAAACATTCCACCGCTTCGCGGTTTGTTTAAGACGATTATCGATTCTTTCTTGTCATATCTCAGCATGCAAAATTCAGGATATAACTTTCCTGTATCTCAAACTGCGAATGAACGCTGACAAACACGAAGAAAAATCAGTGAAAATCAGTGTTCATCCGTGACTAAAAAAACCGCATCTTTAGAAATCGATCCACAATAAAAATCACCATCGAAATCAGCAACCCCACATAAACCGGCTCAACATTTAACCAATAATTTCCAGCACTCCCCGTCGCCAACCACAACCCTGTCACGCCCGCGCTTAAAATCATCGACAGCAATGCCGCAGCCGGAGACATTTTCCATTTCGGCGAAAAACTCGAAGCCAATGGCAGCAGCAATGCTGGGGTAATGATCGTGCCGATCTGATACCAAATCGCGACTATGGATTTTGCCCACAACGCAATCAAAACGGCAACCACGAACGTGATAATCATGCCGATTTGCGTGAGAGCAGTCGCGCGCGACTCGCTCACATTTTGTCCGAATTTCGCGAAAATGTCCTTGCCAAGTGAAATCGCGGCCAGAAATGAAAAACTGTCAATCGTGGACATGATGATGGCGAGCAACGCTACGAAAAAAATCCCGCGCGCCGCAGACGGCAACAGATGCAACGCCAATTCGGGATAAGAGGCTGCCGGATTTTCCAAGCCCGGCAAAATCGCGCGCGCGTAAAGGCCGGTTGCCGTGGTCATCAAATCAAAACAAATCCAAAAGCCAATGGCAATGATGATGCCCCAGCGCGCCACGCTCTCGGTTTTTGCCGCAAAGCAGCGCTGATAAAAACTCGGATCGACCAGCGTGCTCATCGCGATGAAATACCACACCAGAATGTATTGCGGGCTGTTGCCGCCGTGCCAGGTGAGATGGGTTGCCGGTAACTGCTGCTGCAAAAAATCCCAGCCGCCGTAACGGCTCACCGCAAAGATCAAAATCAGCGCGAACCCGAGGTACATCAAAATGAATTGCAAAATCTCCGTGCGCACCACCGCCGGCAAGCCGCCGCGAAAGCAATAAATAATCGAAAAAAAAGTGCCCACCACCACGCCCAGCCACAATGGCCATCCGAACAGCATTTCACAAAGCACGCCCAGCATCAAGACGTAAGGCGCGGGCGTCGCCAGGATGGCAATGAAGAAGGCACCCGCCATTCCGGCTTTGCGGCCGTACGCCGTTTCCAGTTGTTCGGGAATCGTGAGCACGGGCGCACGCCGCGCTCGGCCTGCCAAAAACACGGCAAAGATTAAGGCATGCAAATAATAGGGCACGCCGAATACCAGCCAATTAGAAACGCCATATTGATAAGAGAACTCTCCCACGCCGAGAATGCCGCCATACCACGTTGCGACCAGCGTGGCCACAAACGCCGGCAACGACAAGCGCCGGCCCGCGACGAGATACTCTTCCAGCGTGCCGGTGGTTTTGCGCGAACGCATAAAGCCGAGCACGAGCAAAGCAATCAAATAGAGCAGCAGAATGAAGTAATCAAGCGCCGAAAGATGAGCAGCCGCCATGGGGATTCGATTGTGGTGTTATGAAAGTTCGATCACAGTGCAACGCCGCACAAGGGTTCTAACATAAACAAACCGGCAGTGACACGCAAGGCAGACGCTGATTTTTGAACGTCACGCCTCTTCGACGCAGCCTGAGCTGGGGACGCAGTCTGAGCTTGTCGAAGGCTGAACAGAGGCGCAGCCTGAGCTTGTTGAAGGCAGAGTTGCACCAATTTTAGCGCATTTTCCACTATTTGCCGGTAAATACCACAACGAGCCGGAACCAAAATCTTCGGAAACAGATCAATGCGGATTCACGCTGATTTTTAGCTATGTTGATTTGTTGAATCTGTGTCCAAAATATTTGCATCAAAAGCAACGATTTCACTTTTATCGGGCTACAGCATCCTTCCGCCAAAGCATCTGAAATGGGCTGCTCTTCTGCTTGAAGTTTATTTTGCCGCGACACGACTCGTCGCAAGAAAGGCAAAAGAGCCGTTGGAAACGTTCACGCGATCAAAGCTCGAAAGGTTCGAACGCATGTCACACACAACACCTTGCCGGCGCACGCTGCGGAGATTCGCTTCAACTCTGCCATCCGCCGTCTTCAGCGCGATTTTTCTAATTGCGTCTTCATCGCACAGCCAATCCGCCGTATCCGGCAAGCCGCAGATTGCAGTGTTGAATTTGGAAGGCCGCGGCATTTCGGAAAACGAAGCGGCAACGCTCAGCGAGCGGCTGCGCGGTCAGCTTGTAAAAACCAACGCATTCATCGTGATCGATCGCGAGAACATGGACAAAACCCTGGGCGAGCAGGGCTTTCAAATGACGGGCTGCACACGCGTTGCTTGCGCGGTGCGTGCCGGACAAATCTTGAATGCGAAAAAAATCGTTCTCGGCTCAATCGGCAAGCTGGGCGCAACCTATGCCGTTGACATTTCGGTTATCGACGTGGAGTCCGGACAAATCGAGAAATCCTTCAACAAAGATCATCGCGGCAAGATTGACGGCTTGCTGGAGATACTCGCTGCAATTGCCGTGGAAATGTCCAGCAGCGCGCGGCCGGGTTTCAGCGCGCAATCCCAGAACAAACATCAGCTCAAGATTTATTCTTCCCCCTCGGGCGCGGAAGTCCTCATCAACGGCAAAGTCATGGGCAAAACGCCGTTGACCGGCAATGTGCCGCATGCCAGCAAGCTCAAAATCATTGTCCGGCGCGAGGGCTACGCGGAATGGCAGCAATCACTCACCATGGAAAATGATTCTCAATTGAATGCGGAACTGGCGCCGCTCAAGGCGGGATCATCCAAAACCTGGTTGTGGGTGGCGGGCGGCGCTGCAGCGATTGGCACAACCGCGTATGTTTTGCTGTCAGGCCGTGAATCAAATGGCGGGACTAACGAAAGCTTGCCGGCCTTTCCCTGGCCGCCGAGGTAACTGCCGGGCGGCTGGTAGGAAGTCAAACTTATTTGAAATGTCTGGGGAAATCCATCGCGTCATGCAAGACTCTCAGAATCTCAATGCCCTCAGCCGTGGCGCGGTAAAAGATGACGTGGCGGCCTTCGTGATAGCTAAAGGGAGCGCCAACAATCTCGTCGCGCTTTTTTCCCATCTCAGGCGTTTCGGCAAGAAAGGCGAAGCGATCGCCAAGCTGTTTGAGATATTTGAAGCGTTGCTGTCGCCCCCATTTTTGGTCGGTGTGGCGGCTAATGTCTCGTAAATCTGCCCGCGCTTTGGGGGTGATTGAGACTTTTTTCATGGCTTGGCGTTGGCGTAACCCAGCTCCTCATCAACCTCTTGCATGAGTTCATCGAAATCAAAATCTACACACTCTCCTCTATCTGCCTGGTCAAGGCCGATACCGACTTCTCGATTGAGCGCGGCAAGTTTCTTTTGATGATATACTTCGAATTTGAGTACAATGTCTGAAACAAATGCTGCTTCATCCGCATAGCTTCCGGAGGCGACTTGCGCCTTGACCACTTCTGCCGCTTTGCCTGAAAGTTGTATGTGCATGATCGTCCCTTTCTTCATTTTCGTGATGGCTCGAATATACTCCCTGACAAGACTTTTGGCAATAAAAACTTGAGTGACAACCGCCCGGGCGGTGCTGTCACGAAACACGGCCTCCGGGCGCGTTCAAAACGATTTTCCGCATGTCATTTCCGGTAGGGATTTTCTTCAGCATTCCACCGAAAGACTCTTTCGGTTCGAGGCGAGATTTCTCCTTCACGCGGAAAGATGTTTCTGCCTTGCTACGTATTCATCGACGAGGCGGCGAATCATCTTTTGATACGGCGTATGATGCCTCTCGGCTTTCTCTTTGAAGAAGTCAAGGCTGCTCTTGCTGAGTGCAATCGTTATCTTGACGGTTTCTTCCTTGAAGGCGAGTTGTTCCGGTGAGGGGAGGAAATCCGCAATAACCTCGACCTGGTTCATCGGCTCGTCGGTATACTTAATTCTTTTTCGCGTTTTGCTCTTCATAGATCTTCTTGCCTTTTCTCCAATAACCAGCGCCAAATACTCTGATCTTGTTCTCTCGGTAGGTGAAGCGTACCGTCATAATCCCATCACCGACCTTGCCGACGCAGTAGAATCTTTCTTCGGCATCGCTATGGGCATGATCTTTCAAAATAACACGGTTATGATCTGCAAAAGCATACTGTGCTTCGACAAATGATACACCGTGTTTATTTTGATTTTCCCAATCCTTTTCAAAATCCCATTCAAACTCAACTTTCTCTGTCATGCGGCAAAGATACGGCGAGGCCAGAGAAAAAGCAATATTTTTGTATGGCTAATATTGCCGCTGAGGAACGGTCGGCTTTGCCAGGTTTCTCACACGCATTCGCCCACTTTTGCGGGTATACTGTACCTCAGTTTCGGGTGAATTGGGGATCGTGTGGAATCGCGCTTTGTCCGCCAAAACTTTAATAACCTCTTTAAAGTTGAATCATTGCAAAAAAAGCAAAGATTTTTCCAACTGATTGAAAAACTCAACTGATAAAGCCTCCCGCATCCGTTGGGTTTTTCTACCCGCTGGAGATGTTCGTTTTGGTTGCGGCTCGTTCGCGTTGGCTTTCTCGCTGTTTCAATGGCTGCTGTGAAAAATGGCTTGCCTTTCGTGGCGTCGCTTGTTATTTTATTTTCGTCCTGACGAACAAGCAAGGATAAGCCATGTCAAAAACAAAAATACAGACTCGTGACCATATCACGCTCCCCATTCCCAAAACCGTGATAACGCAACACGACCTGAAAGTGGGGGACACGTTTACTGTCACCAAAGTTACGGATAAGGGTCTGGTGTTGACGCGCAAGAATGGCCGGTTGCGAGCTTTAAAGAAGCAGAGCGAAGCTCACGCCGTTGAACTTGATCAAGATCGTGAAGGCTGGATGTCTTTAGCGCTCACGTCGTGGGACAATGAGTTTGGCGACAACGAGCCCGAATACACCTCGGACATGATCAAAAAACCGAACCCAGCATATGCAAGAGGGTAGTGTCGTTATCGCGGTTATCCAACAAGCAGATGGTCAATTGAAAAAACGCCCTGCGGTTGTTTTACGCGAGCTGCCGGGTTACCACGATTTACTGATCTGCGGAGTGAGCTCGCAACTGCACCAGGCGCTCAAGGGGTTTGACGAAATCATCTCTCGTTCTGATGCTGATCTTGCTGCAAGTGGGCTGCAATCCGACTCGTTGATTCGACTGGGGCATCTCGTGGCAATCCCTCCAAAATATATCGAAGGTGAAATCGGCTCAATCTCGGCAAAACGGCGCAAGCGGCTGCTGAAAAACCTTAGCAATTACCTCGTCAAGAAACCTTAACGAAAACCTTCCTATCGTACAGGCTTTCCCCCTTCTCCAGAATTTGCCTTTCCTCAATTTACGAAATCATCGACAAGCCTTTGGCCTGAGTTGCGGCTCGCGAACAGGTAAAATGTGTGTATAGAGCAACTTGCCGCATTCTCATGCTTTTGCGGGTATATTTTTCGACAGTTTAGGGTGAGCTGGGATCGCGTGGAATCGCCCTTTGTCCGCCAAAACCGCGCCCTTCCGGCGACTCGACTCATCAAACTCCGCGAGGGGGTGCCGTGTTTATTGCTGCAAATTTATCCCGTGAAGCACCACAACCGCCCGGGCGGTAGCACCTTTTGTCCGCCAAAACCGCGCTCTTCCGGAGATTCGACTCATCAAACTTCGTGAGGGGTGCTATGTTTATCGCTGCGAATTTATCCTGTGAAGCACCACAATCGCCCGGGCGGTTGTTCATGAGTGCGGAGAAGTCAATTGGCGTGCTTGCTGCAATTTATCACCGCCCGGGCGGTGGCAACTTTTGTCCGCCAAAACCGCGCTCTTCCGGAGATTCGACTCATCAAACTTCGTGAGGGGTGTTATGTTTATCGCAGCAAATTCATCCTGATGGAAAACGCCGATTAGAATGCCGCCTGCTGATACCATTTTGAGAACTGGTACTGAATCACCGCCTTTTACATTTCATTTCCCCGCGGTTTCATAAGAGTAAGGTTCAAAAATTATGAGTACGGTCGCTAAAGGTAATCAATTTGAAGATCGCGTATTTGACGCAATAAAGCATGAACTTGCTTCAGAACGGTTGGGACTTTTACCCAAGGCGTGTCAAATTTTCAAAAAGAAGAAGTACTATTCAAAAATTAGAAAAGCCGATATCGAAATTGATATTTCAATTGAAGTGTTCTTACCAAATATGTCGAGTTGGTCTTTCCTTTGGGCAATTGAGTGTAAGGATTACAAGGGTGCTCTACCGGTAAATGATGTTGAAGAGTTCCATGCAAAATGTCAAGGGTCACCACAATTCCCCCACCCGGGGTCAGGATAATTCCCCCACCCCCTGCGGGAGGAAGCGGTTTAAGATAGGCGGAAATGCGCCGCGGC
>SZPB01000362.1 GCA_030263535.1 Cytophagia bacterium CHB2 | reverse complement strand
GTCTCTCTCACGGGCGCGCTATTGTCTCGGCAGCGCGGAGCGCATTTTTCCCGGGTGTTCGCGCAATTTTTTTTACAATTTGATCGCGCCTGCGTGCAGCGAAAATCGGCATCAAACCGATCGCAACCTCGATATCGTGCGTTATCTCGGCATCGACACCTCCGATCACAGCGAGAATATGACATTGACAGAACAGGATCGCGGCTTTGCCGCTGCGTTCTTGCAGCATCACGGCGTTTCGCACAAGGATCGCCTTGTCACAATGCACCTGGGCGCCGGCAAAATCAACAATCGCTGGCCGATTGCACAATTTGCAACCTTATCGAATCTTCTCTATCAAGATTATGCCGTCAAAATTCTCGCGGCTTGGGGACCGCAGGAAACGGCGTTGGGGGAGCAGTATCTGCAAGCATTAACGTTCACACCCATCATACTCAAAAATGTTTCCTTGCGGCAATTCGCCGCCGTGCTCGCGCAAACCGAGGCCTATGTTTGCAACGACACCGGTGTCATGCACGTCGGCGCGGCTGTTGGCGCCAAGCTTGTCGCCATCTTCGGGCCGACAGATCCGGAATTCTGGAAACCCAAAGGCAAACAGATTGTCGCGCTGCGCGGCAACAATAATGATTGCGCAGCCGTTACAGCAGAACACGTTTTGCAAGCGCTGTTACATTTGATTTTCCCTCCGCTTGAGCGCCGGAAACCGGCAAGCCCTGCGTCAGCGCAAGAAGGTACGCCGCCGGTTTCGGCAACCTTGAGTTGAATATGCCGGATTCGATCAAAATATTTACTATTCATCGCGCGCGCCGGCAGGATTTGCGAGAAGAGCGTGATCGACTCGTGGTGGAAGAGCCGCTGGAGATTCGCTTAAACCATCAACCGCTGGCAGTCGTCATGCGAACGCCGGGCGATGATTTCAATCTCGCACGAGGCTTTCTGCTCTCCGAGGGCATTTTGACCAAAGATAATTGGAAAGAGGCGGTGAACTCGTTGGCGATCACTTGGGCTTACGATGAATTGCGCCTGCCGATTCCCAACGTGGTGTCATGCACCCTCGCTGCTCTTTCGGAGAAAGATATTCTAAAAATCCCGCGGCAAATTTATGCGACGTCGAGCTGCGGTATTTGCGGCCGCGCCTCGCTGGAGCGCATTTTTTTGCAGGCGCCAAAGCTGCGCGACGATTTTTCAATCGACCTGTCCGCCCTCCTGCATTTGCCGGACAAGCTTGCAAGCGTTCAAACTGATTTTTCTCAAACCGGCGGCTTGCATGCGGCAGCGCTGTTTACCCCGGAAGGAAATTTGCTTAATATGCGTGAAGATATCGGGCGCCACAATGCGGTCGACAAAGTCATTGGCCGGGCCTTACGCGATGGTCACTATCCGCTTTCAGATTTCGGATTGCTCGTGAGCGGCCGCTTGAGCTTTGAGATGGCGCAGAAAGCGTTGTTGGCAGGCATCTCATGCGTGGCGGCGATTAGCGCCGCTTCTTCACTAGCGGTGGAATTGGCGGAGGAATCCGGCATGACGCTTGCCGGTTTTGTGCGCGGCGAGCAAGCCGTTATTTATACCGGACGCCATCGCATTATCGTTTGAGTTACTCAATTGTGAGGAGAGCAACATTCGTGAACATTATTTTTATCGAAACGTTTTACGGCGGCTCGCATCAAGCCTTTCTTGACGGCTTAATGAAATACAGCCGCCACCACATCGTGCCCGTTACTTTCCCGGCGCGCTTTTGGAAATGGCGCATGCGCACCTCGGCGACGTACATTGCCGAAACGTGCGGCGAAGCGCTGCGCAATTGCGATCTTATCGTTGCCACGGATTACATCAACCTCGCCGAGTTGAAAGCGTTGACGCGCTACACCTGCCCGGCGATTTTATTCCTGCACGAAAATCAGCTCTCGTATCCCACGCCGGAGGGCGAAAAGCCGGCGGTGGAATTTGGCCTGGTGAATTTCGTCTCCGCCTTGACTGCCGATCTTTGTCTCTTCAATTCCCACTATCATTTTCGTGAATTCGAGGCGGCTTTGCGGCAATTGATCAACAGCATCCCCGAATTCGTGCCGGAGCATGCGCGCGCGCAAATCCTGTCCAAATCACAAGTGGTTTACATGGGCTTGAATATCTCGGCGTTCCCGCACACCAACATCCCGATGAACCCGGTTCCGATTATTTTATGGAATCATCGCTGGGAATTCGACAAACAGCCCGCGGTCTTTTTTGAAGCATTATATCGGCTAGCGCAGGCCGGCCACGATTTTCGCGTCATTATTTTGGGCGAAAATTTTCAGGTTCACCCGCAGGAATTCATCCTCGCGCGCGAGCGGTTGGGCGAACGCATCTTGCGTTTTGGCTTCGTTGAAAGCCTGGAAGACTACGTCCATTTTTTGTCGCGCTCGGATATCGTCGTTTCCACCGCTATTCAGGAAAATTTCGGATTCTCCGTGACCGAGGCCATGTATTGCCACGTCCTGCCGCTGCTGCCGAATCGCTTGAGTTATCCCGAAATTCTGCCGAAAAAGTTTCACCGGCAATTTCTCTATGAAAGCACGGCGGAGATGGATGCGAAACTTCGTTATTTGTTGCAGGAATACCGTAATCTCGATCATGTACGGCGGGAGTTGGCGGAAGCGATGAATCAATTCACCTGGAAAAATCGCATCGACGAATTCGATCATATCTTCGAACAGCTTGTGGCAAGGCAGAGATCACATTAATGGAGGAACCCCGGGATTGTGAGCGTGGGAGGTGGAACTTGTCAGTATTATGCTGACAACGGTTTCCCTGCGCATCAGCGCAATAACTCTTTCGGAGAATGGTTTAACTTTTTGTGCATCTTTCCAAGGATAAGAAAGCAGGATACGTGGCAATGATATTATAAGATTGTTTCTGTAAAAGCGAAAACGGCCTGCTGATGCAAGCCGTTTTCGTCATAATTTCACGATTTGTTGGAGTATTTATTCACCAGTTGTTGCAGCGAATTGGCAAAATTCTGCGTTTCTTTTGCCTCGTGCTTGCGCTCTCGCGCCGGACGCTGTCCTCCCTGAGGTTTGCGTCCTCTCGAATCTGCTTTTCCATCTTTCGTTTCCGCTTTCGGGCCGTGCGCCGAGCGCTGGTGACGGCGTTCACGGCCATCGTGTTCGCCCGCTGCTTTCGCTGGTGGCTTCGGCTTCTCCGGTGGACGCCGTTCGCCCTCGAGCAGCATGCTCAAACCGATGCGACCCTTTTCCGTATCCACCCGCAGCACGCGCACATCAATAACATCTCCCACGGCCACCACCTCCAGCGGGCTTTTGATGTATTTGTGCGACATCGCGGAAAGATGAACCAGGCCATCCTGCTTCACGCCAATGTCGACGAACGCGCCAAAATCAACGACATTGCGCACCGTGCCTTTGAGAATCATGCCTTCCTTCAAATCTTCCATCTTCAACACATCCTGGCGAAAAATGGGCTTGGGCGCTTCGTCGCGCGGATCGCGATCGGGTTTTTCCATTGCCGCAATGATATCCTCCAGCGTCGGCAAACCCACCCCGCATTCTGCCGCTATCTCCGTCAGCGACCGGCCCAATGTTTTTATTTTGGCGTTAAAAAGTTGGCGCTGCGTGCGCACCATTTCCGGCGTCAATTCCAGAATCGTCAAAAAGCGTTCGGCGGCAGAGTAGGATTCGGGATGCACGGCGGTGGAATCGAAAAACGTGTCGGCATTCGGAATGCGCATGAACCCGGCGCATTGTGTGAAAGCTTTAGGCCCGATGCCTTTAACCTCGAGCAGTTCCTGCCGCGAGGTGAAGCCGCCTTGTTGATTGCGATACGCCACAATGTTCTCCGCGACGCTGCGTGTGACGCCGGCAACATAGCGCAACAAAGCCGAGGAGGCGGTATTGAGATCCACGCCGACGGCATTCACGCACGATTCCACCACACGATCGAGTGATTCTGCCAGACGCGATTGATTGACATCGTGCTGGTACAAACCAACACCGATGGATTTCGGGTCGATCTTCACCAATTCCGACAGCGGATCAAGCAAACGGCGCGCAATCGAAACGTTGCCGCGTTGCGCCGCTTCCAGATCGGGAAACTCCTGGCGCGCCAACTCAGAGGCGGAATAAACCGAGGCGCCGGCTTCGTTCACGATGGTGTAGCGCAAGTCCACAGGATTTTCGCCGCCTGCCGCCTCCTTGATCAGCTCGGCAACAAGCTGTTCGGTTTCACGGCTGGCAGTGCCATTGCCGATGGCGATGATCGTGACGTTATGCTTGCGCACATGCGCCAATAATTGCTGCTTGGCATAATCCCAGCGTTTCTGCGGCTCGTGCGGATAGATCGTATCGCCTTCGAGATATTTGCCGGTTTTGTCGATCACAGCAACTTTGCAGCCGGTGCGAAAACCGGGATCGATGCCCATGATGACGTTGCCTTGCGTTGGCGGCTGCATCAACAGGTTGCGAAGATTCGTCGCAAAAATAGTGATGGCATGCTCGTCCGCCACTTCAGAGAGTTGATTGCGCAACTCCCGCTCGATGGCAGGGGAAATCAAACGATCGTAAGAATCTTTAATGGCGCTGCGATTATGATCCGTGAAAATACAAGCGGGGTTGGTGAGAAAGCGCTTTTCCATATCAGCGAGAATTTCTGGAACCGGCGCTTCCACCGCAACTTTGAGAAAGCCCTCACGCTCGCCACGATTGATGGCCAGCGTGCGGTGCGGCACGACTTTCTTGAGCGGATCGCGATAATCTTTGTACATCTCATACACATCGAGATTTTCCGGATCGCGCGCTTCCGAACGCAGCGTGCCGTGTTCCCAGGTCATTTCACGCACGAGTTTGCGCGTCTCTGCGTCATCACTCACCCATTCGGCGACGATATCGCACGCGCCGGACAGCGCTTCCTGTGCGCTCGCAACGCCTTTCTCTTCGCTGACATATTCTGCGGCTATTTGCTCAATTTCGCCCGTGATATCCTGCTGGCCCCACATGCGCTGCGCCAGCGGTTCCAGGCCTTTCTCTTTGGCAACGGTTGCGCGTGTACGCTTTTTCGGTTTATAGGGCAGATAAAGATCTTCTACTTCCTGCAATTTCATTGCGCCTGAAATCTTCTCGCGCAGCTCGTCGGTGAGCTTGCCCTGTTCTTCAATAGACTTGAGCACGGTTTGCTTACGTTCTTCCAGAAGGCGCAAGTAACGCATGCGATCTTGAATCGCGATGATCTTGATTTCATCCAAGCCGCCGGTCACTTCTTTACGGTAGCGGGCGATGAACGGTACGGTGTTTTCATCGTCCAGCAGCGCAACGGTGGCCTGCACTTGTTCGACACGAATGCTTTCTTCGTCCGCGATTCGTTTAAAAAAATCCTGCTCGGTCACGGCTAAACCTCGAAAATGTTACGGTACGTGTTGCTTGATCCTGGTGAATGTTTGCTCCGGGATGCCGCTCGCTGTCTTCGTTGTTTCTTCATCTATTCTTGCCTGGCGATATTCCAGCGAAGCAGAAGAGCAAAGGCGGAATTTAGTAGCGCCCGGGACAAATACAAGAGGGAAATTGCGCGATTTCTAATGATGCCTCATGCGTGATCTAAGGCTCTATCAAGGTTGTGTCATTCCGCAAGAATCTTGTGAAGTAATAAAAAAGTGACTCAAATCGGCAGCAAACCCAGTACTTCACAAGATTCCTGCGAATGACAGGGACAAAAGTAGGGGTAAATCTCGAACTTAACATTGTAACGTTAAGTCGATTTCGCCTTACGCAACGGAATCACAATCAACACATAAGCAATTGCTGCAAAGGCCAGCAGCCCGATCAAATTTCCCGCCCAGGTTTCGACGAATTCGAATTCCGCCGCGTGGTAGAACAAGCCGGTTAAGGATTCAAAATCGTTCACAATCAAAACCAAAACCGCCAGCAAGACGCCGGTAAGCGATTCCCCTGCAATAAAACCGGAGGCGAGCAATATGCCGGTGTTTTCGATGCGGTCTTTCGCGGCTTGGATCAAATTCCGTTTGGCGATGATGCGATCCACCACCCACTTGAGCACGCCGCCGATGAAAATCGCCGAGGTGGTTTCGAACGGCAAATACATGCCAACCGCGATCAGCATGGGCGCAGGCGCGTTGATCATGATCAGCGCGAGCGCAAAAAATGCCCCGAACAGAATCAAGCCACAGGGCATTTCGCCGCCCACAATGCCGGCGGCAAGCTGCGCCATCAATCCTGCTTGCGGCGCAGGCAACGCGCGATCGCCGATACCAATGCCGCCGGCCGCAAGATTGCTTTTGTGCAACGCAATAATCGGAAAAACGAGCACGAATGAAACAATAACAACGGATATCACCTCGGCAATCTGCATGCGCCGGGGTGTGCCGCCCAGCAACTGCCCGACTTTCAAATCTTGAATCATGTCGCCGGAGATGGCGCAGGCGCAACAAACGACGGCGGCCACGCCCAGCACGGCGCCGACGCCGTG
>SZPB01000361.1 GCA_030263535.1 Cytophagia bacterium CHB2 | reverse complement strand
GGGGACAGTGGTGAGGTCTGTCCATACCTCAGGATTGGCTGGCCTTTTCAGCCAATTTTTGAAAAAGAACATGAAAATTTGCCAAACTACAGTTACTTATTAAATTCCCAACTTATGATCAGAGCATTGCACAACTCGTTTCTGCGGCCGATGATCCGGTGCGCTACGCGGCGGTGGCGCTCGCGGTGAAATCGCTGCACGCGCAGAATATCGCCGGCAGTTTCGCAGAAGTGGGCGTGTACCGCGGCGAGTTAAGCCGTCTTCTGCATACACTCGCGCCGGAACGCGATCTGTATTTATTCGACACGTTTGCCGGCTTTCCCGAATCCGATTTGGAAAGGCAGGACGCACGTTTTCGCGACACGAGTATTGACCTGGTGAAGCGCGCGCTCGGCGATCTCAAACATGTTGTTTTCAAGCCCGGCTATTTTCCTGAAACGGCGCAAGGGCTGGAAAACGAAAAATTCGCTTTTGTCATGCTCGATCTGGATCTTTACAAGCCCACTGTGGCAGGCATGGAATTTTTCTACCCGCGTCTCGTCAGCGGCGGCTATTTGTTTGCGCATGATTACAACTCGCCGGAATCCCAGCGCGCCGTCTCACGCGCCGTGAATGAGTACATGAAAGACAAGCCTGAGAAAATCGTCGAGTTGCCGGATAAATGGGGCTCGGCCCTCATTCGAAAAATTTGAAGCCACTCGCCATCGCCGGTTCCACTGAAAAGCTAAATCAGAAATCTTTCAATCTTTGATCTGAACTCATGCAATTGTCCGATATCAAATTCGATTGCCGCCATTTTCGCGGCGACATTCCCTGCGCGCCCAACAAACTGCGCGACCAAGTCTGCTCGGCGTGTGATGAATACGATCCCATCCGCACACGCATTCTCATCATCAAGCTGGGCGCAATCGGAGATGTGATTCGCACCACGCCACTGTTGCAGCGTTTTCGTGAAGAATATCCCGGCGCGCATATTTCCTGGGTCACGCTCACCCCCGAAATTTTGCCGGCCTCCCGCATCGACAAAATTTACAAATTCGATTTCAAAGCGATCTATGCCCTGACGCATCTGGAATTCGACATTGCGGTTAATTTGGACAAAGATGTGGAAGCTTGCGCCTTGCTGCACGACGTGACTGCCGCCCACAAATTTGGCTTCAGCCTCGAACACAGCCGGCTCACGGCGTTGAATGCCGCAGCAGAAGACAAACTCATCACCGGCGCGTTTGACAACATCTCGAAGCAAAATCGTAAAAGTTATTTGGAAGAGATTTTCGCCATCTGCGGATTTGAATTCAAAAAAGAACCGTATGTTCTGGAGCTGAAAGACCGTCTTGAAGCGGGTTGGCAGGAATTGCGTGAACGCGCGGCCGGACGTAAAATTATCGGCCTCAACACCGGTTGCGGCAAGCGCTGGCTCACGCGTTTGTGGCCGGAAACCTACTGGATCGAGTTGATCAAAAAATTGCAGGAAGCGAACCAATTTCCCTTGTTGCTCGGCGGCCCGGAGGAAGACGGGCAAAATCGCACGCTTGCGCAAAAATCCGGCGCGACATATTTGGGAACGTTTCCTTTGCAGCAATTTCTTTCGCTCACCGCGCAATGCGACGTTGTCGTCACCGCCGTCACCATGATGATGCACATCGCGCTGGGTCTGCGCAAGCCGTTGGTGCTTTTCAACAACATATTCAATCCTCATGAATTCGAGTTGTACGGCAACGGCGTGATGGTGCAACCGGAATCCGGTTGCGATTGTTACTTCGGCAACACCTGTCGGCGCGCCCGCCATTGCATGCTCGATCTGCCGGTGGCAACCGTGTTCAATGCCATTCAGGAGATGTCGCATCGCGCCGGCGAGCCTGTGTCGAGCCGGATGTTATGAAGATCGCCTACCTCTCCACGTTTTATCCTTTTCGCGGCGGCATTGCGCAATTCAACGCTTCGTTGTATCGTGAACTCGAAAAGCATCATGAGATACGCGCATTCACTTTCACACGGCAGTATCCGCATTTGCTTTTTCCCGGCGCGACGCAATATGTCACACCCGCTGACAAAGTCGACGAGATTCCGGCGCAGCCGATTTTGGACAGCATCAATCCGCTTTCCTATCGTAAAACCGCCGCGCTGATGCGCGCCTATGCGCCGGATCTTGTTCTCACCAAGTTTTGGATGCCGTTTTTTGCACCCAGCCTAGGTTATGTTGCCGGCAAACTGCGCCGCCGCGGCGCAACGGCCATTGCCATTATCGATAATCTTATTCCGCACGAACAGCGCCCGGGCGATATGCTGTTGGTACGATACTTCCTTCGGCGTTACGACGGCTTCATCGTGATGAGCAAAACCGTGGAGCGCGATTTGTTGAGGCTGCAGCCTGAAGCGCGTTACACACTCAAACCGCATCCGCTTTACGATCATTTTGGCGCAACGCTGCCAACTGTGGATGCCCGTCAAAAATTGGGGCTGCCTTGTGATAAAAAAATCATTCTCTTTTTCGGTTTCATCCGGGGCTATAAAGGCCTGGATAATCTCATTCGCGCCACCGCTTTCCTGCCGGATGATTATTGCGTGGTGATTGCCGGCGAGATGTACGGCGATTTTTCTTCTTATCAAACCTTGATTGATGAAACGCAAACCGCTAAACGAATCAAATTGTTTGTGAGATATATTGACGACGCCGAAGTGCCGGCGTTTTTTTCCGCGGCAGATGTTTGTGTGTTGCCCTACAAATCCGCCACCCAAAGCGGCATCGTGCAAATTGCGTTTAACTTCAATCTGCCTGTAATCGTCACCAACGTCGGTGGGCTGGCTGAAATGGTGGAAAACGGCGAAACCGGGCTGGTGGCGGATTCACCAACGCCGCAAGAGCTGGCCGCGAAGATTCGTTTTTACTTCGAAAATAGACTGGAGCAGAACATGCGGCAGGCCATCGCGCAGAAGCGAGAGCATTTCAGTTGGGGGGGATTTGCGGAAGCGGTGATGGAGTTGTATGGCAAAGTTCGGATTTCATCTTCTATCTGAAAGGCACTGCCATACTGGAATCCGCGCAACTTGACACTGGATTTCGACAGAAATTTTTTTAGATTTGATTCGTCATTTGGCATATGCCGCGGCTATTGTTCTGCCTACTGATCAAAAACGTTTCGTCATTTCGAATAGAGTTATTGCGATTGGAAACTCACATGCACATCGCCAGTCCGGCATCTCTTGCGCCGCACTTCATGGTGCGCGATCTGCCCATCTACGGCGATCTCGTATTGGCGCCCATGGCCGGATTCTCCGATTTGCCCTACCGCATCATTGCGCGCGAATTCGGCAGCGCCATGGGTTACACGGAATTCGTTTCGGTGGACGGCATTCTGCACGGCAATGCCAAGACCATGCGCATGCTCGATTTTCACCCTTCCGAATATCCCATGACGTTTCAGGTATTCGGCAGCGATGAGGATAAAATCGTTGAAGCCTGCCAGCGCATTGCCGCATTGGGCCCGCATATCATTGATTTGAACATGGGTTGTTCCGTGGCCAAGGTTTCAGGCCGCGGCGCGGGCGCCGGATTGCTGTGCACCCCGCCGAAAATCGGGCGCATCTTCAATCGCCTCTCCAAACTTTTGCCGATTCCGGTGACCGGCAAGATTCGGTTGGGATGGGATCATCAATCGCGCAACTACATTGAAGTAGCAAAGACATTGGAAGACAACGGGGCCGCCCTGATCGCGGTGCACGCGCGTACCAAGGCACAAGCGTACAACGGCGTCGCGGATTGGAATGCGATTGCGGAAATCAAACAGGCGTTGAAAATTCCCGTCATTGGCAACGGCGACGTCAAATGCCGGGATGATATCAAGCGTATTAAGGAACAAACCGGTTGTGATGCGGTGATGATCGGCCGCGCCGCGATTGGCAATCCCTGGATCTTCAGCCGCAAGGATCGCCACGAAGTCTCCTTTGCCGAAAAGGCCGCGCTCATTCGCCGCCATCTCAGCCTCATGCGCGATTATTATGATCAAAATTACGGCTTGATTCTCTTTCGGAAACACGTGGTGAAATACATCTCCGAGATTCGCGGCGCGGCTGCCTTGCGCACCGGTTTAATCACCTGCACGCGCGCCGAAGATTTTATTGCTCTCCTTGCAGAAGCGGAAGCAAACGAGCGGGAGTTGAAAGCGGCGTAGTTGGTACTGCAACGCTAAGTTCGAGATTTCCCCGTGCCTTTGTCAACATCATTCAGGAGGAATCCTGCGATGTACCGGATTCGCAGCCGGTTCGAGCGGTTTTTCCCCATACTTCACAAGATCCCGCCGGGCGGGATGACATTTCGAGGGGGTACTCCTACAAATTAAGGTAACAGCCAGTTACTCAAAATTGCAGCGCTGCAAAAATTGCCTCCGGTTGAAATTGTACCATCACAAAAATCGAACGAATGAAGCCCTCCACCTTGATGCAATTGCAGGAACCTTATCAACCCCGCCCGATTCGTTTTCTCGAACTATGGCAAACCGCCGGCTGGACATTGAAAGTTTATGGCATTGCCTATCGCCGTCCTTTGCCGCGGCCCGAGTTGCTGGCTGCCGCAAAAGAAATCGCAACCGCACAACTGGCCAGTATACAAACAAAAAATCATTATCATCTCGGTTTCATGGGCGTGCATGACGGCCGCGGCGCGAACTTCGTTTTTGTGGACTACTGGGCGGACGAAAACGAATTGCATCACCATGTTTATGTCTCGCCTGCAACGCAACCGGCAAAACTCGAATACGTCACGCCCACGGGATTGATCGCCTGTGTGTGGGATTTGCGCGTGATTTGTTTCGAGCGGCAGGCCTGGCTCGAAACCGTTCTGGTCAATCCCGCTGGGCCGAATCTGCAACAGTATTTGGAGCGCCGCCTGCATGAAGATGCCTAAACTCCCGCGCCTCGTTTGTTTCGCCTTCCTGCTTTCTTCTTCCATCCCGCCCGGCTTTGCGCAAGATGCGCCGCGAAATCTCGTCAAAAATGTGGGAGCCGTTGGCCGGCACCTTGACGGCAAAACCGCGATGCGGGCTGTTGCTTTCATGCAAAACTATTGGCGTCACGCCGGCAATCAGGATTTCAATTTGTGCATGGACTATTTTGCAACGGCGCTGCGCGCGGGTGGTTTTGCCGCAGCGGATTCTTTTTTCCGGCTTTCCGTGAGGGACACCTTATTGCCGCAGGCGCGCGCCTGGCAGCCGTTTGACGCCGAACTGCGGCTGGTTGCGCCGATTGATTCGCTTCTCCATTCTCTGGCTCAAGCCAAAATGTCTTTGTGCGTGAATTCACATGCGACGCCCTTGCCGGGCGCAAGCATGGAATTGGTGTTCATCGACAGCATCGAAATCGCGCCGCAGAGTCTGCGCGGCAAAGCGGCTTACACGCATCAACCGCCGGCCTCGGTGTTCGAACGCGCGGTCAAACTTGGCGAAGCAGCAGGAATTGTTTCGTCATATCTGCCGGATTACAACCAGCCGGCCGAGCATCCCTCTTCGATCAGCATGAGTTCCATTCCATATATTGATTCTCCCTCCGTGTTTGCATTCAAGATTTCATATGGCAGTCAAGTTCTGCTGGATTCCCTCATGCGCCAGGGCAAAGTCGAAGTGCACGCCAGCGTGCTCGCGCAATTCACACCCAAGATCGTTCGGGAAGTGAGCGTTGAAATCGTTGGCCAGCAGAAGCCGGAGGAGATCATTGTCCTCATTGCGCACGTTGACGAACCGGGCGCGAATGACAATGCCTCGGGCTGCGGCGCCTTGCTGGAGATGGCATTGACGCTGCGCCGTCTCATCGCCAGCGGTGAATTGCCGCGCCCGGCGCGCACGTTGAATTTTATGTGGGTGGAAGAAATCGCGACCGTGCGGCGCTGGCAAAAGTCAACGCCACGGGTGTTCGACAAAATCAAAGCGGCCTTGGTGCTGGACATGGTCGGCGAAGATGTTGTCAAAACCGGCGGCAGCTTTTTGATCGAAAAAACTCCCGATCCCTCGGCGATCTGGACGCGCCCTCCGGATGAACACACGGAATGGGGACAGGGAGATGTCGCTGAAGCAGATTTGCGCGGGAGTTTTCTGAACGATCTTTTTTATGCGGCATGTGAAGCGCGCGCCCGGCAAATGCAACTGCCGTGGTTGATCAAAACCAACCCGTTTGAAGGCGGCAGCGATCATGTGCCGTTCGTGCACAACGGCATTCCGGCGATTCTCGCCTGGCATTTCACCGACGTGTATTATCACACCAGCAACGATGACATCGACAAAGTCTCGGCGAGCGAGATGGCGAATGTCGCTGTGAGCGTTGCGGCAACCGCGTTGTTCTTAGCAAATTGTTCGGAAACGGATGCGGTTGAGACCGTGAGGCTGTTGTCAAAACGCGCGGCCTGGCGGATCGCAAACGAAACTCAAAACAATTTGCGCAGCAATGATTCTTCCGAGAACAGAAGGATTTTGCAGGCCTGGTTGAAATGGTATGAGGAGGCTTTTGACAGCGTTGCGAGTTTGAATCTTGGCGCCGGCGGCAAAGCACTGGCAGCGGAAATTCGGCGGGCGCAGGA
>SZPB01000360.1 GCA_030263535.1 Cytophagia bacterium CHB2 | reverse complement strand
AGCGCCGGCTTGGCCAGCGGCAGCACGATGCGCCAGTAGATGGCGAATTCATGCGCGCCGTCCAGACGCGCGGCTTCTTCCAAATCTTTCGGGATCGTTAGAAAAAACTGCCGCAACAGAAATATTCCCCACACGCTCGAAAGCGAGGGCGCAATGAGGGCGTAATAGGTGTTCATCCAGCCAAAAGCGGTGATGATCAAGAATGCCGGAATGAGGGTGACCATGGCGGGAATCATCATGGTGGCAAGATAAAGCGCAAAAATATTGTCGCGCCATTTGAAGCGTAAGCGCGCAAACGCAAAAGCCGCCATCGAGCAAAACAACAGTTGTCCGGCAACGGAAAAGAACGTGACGATAGTGGTATTCAAAAAATACCGGCCAAAGGGCTGCAGCGCCATGGCTTCGGGATAATTTTCCCAGCGCGGCGATTGCGGCAGGAGCTTCGGCGGATATTGAAAAACTTCGGTGTCCGTCATCAATGAGGTGGAGAGCATCCACCAAAACGGCAGCAGCATCGAAGCCGCCAATGCGATCAGCACTGCATAAATCGAAAATTTGACAATCAGATTTTTCCTCATCTCTTTTTGCTCGTGCAGCAACGATTCATCTCAAACCGTAACAACTGGACGCTCAGATTCTCAAGCGTATTCGACATACTTGCCCAGCACGCGAAATTGCAGCCACGTGGCCGCCATGATGATCACAAACAACACCAGCGACATGGCCGAAGCATAACCCATGCGGAGATTGTTCCAGGCGGCTTGATATATGTGATGCACCACGACATCGGTGCTGCGCGCCGGGCCGCCGCCGGTCATCACATAGATGGCGGTGAACACTTGAAACGAGCCAATGATCGAGGTAATAAAAATGAAAAAAGTCGTGGGCTGCAACAGCGGCAGCGTAATGGTACGAAAACGTTGCCAGGGCGAGGCGCCGTCGATCATCGCCGCCTCGTAGAGTGAACCGGGAATGCCCTGCAATCCTGCCAGGAAAATCACCATTTGATAGCCCAATCCCAGCCAAATGCTCATGATGATGAGCGCGAGCATGGCCGTATCCGGCGAGTTGAGCCACAATGATTTGGGCAAATTCAGCAGATCAAGAATAAAATTTGCCAAACCAATTTGCGGTTCGTAAAGCAGACGCCACACCAGCGCGATTGCGACAAAAGAAGACACACTGGGCAAAAAATAAAGCGTGCGCAACAGATGCACGCCGCGCAATTTCAGATTCAGCATCACCGCCACGCCGAGCGAGAACGCCATGCCGAACGGCACATTAAGCGAATATATCAGCGTGTTCTTGAGCGCATTCCAAAACGCGTGATCGCGAAACATCTCGACAAAATTATCCGCGCCGATGAAGGGCTTGTGCGGGACAATAATCTCCCAATTGTGCATGCTGAGATAAAACGCAAACGCAATGGGCGTCAACCAAAAGATCAACAAATGAACAAACGAGGGCAGCAGAAATGCAAAACCCATGAGTGTCTGCCGTCGTTTCGCGGCTGCACCGCGCGTTTTCCAAACGCCAAAGCCGGCCAGGCTGAGCGCCAGAACCATCATGACCAGCAGAAACCGCAGAATTTCGGTATTGCCCGGCAGGGCTGTTGCTTTACTGGCGCCGGTGGCGCGAATCTGTTGCAGCTTTTCATCAATGCGTTGCGCATGAACCGTGAAACTTTCATGAATCGGCCTGTTATTGAAGAGCACGTCATCGATGGCATCCTCGAAAAACCTTTCGATTTCAGGAAATCGTTCGACTACAGAACCCCAATGCTGGCGGCAATAGGGCACTTCCTCAAGAAAAGTCTTTTCGACGCCGAGCGTGTCTTTTTGCACCTGCTCGGCTGCCACCGATTTCATTGCCGGCATGCCGATGAGCATTTCACTGCGCAGCCGCGCGGCAAATTCGTCCGACATGAAAATCGCCAATTCGACCGCCAGTCCGGGATGCGGTGTGCTCACCGGCACGCACCAGCCGGACTCATACATCACATTCACTTTCTTGCCCTGCGCCGGCACCGGCAGCGTGGTCACGCCGAGCGATAACTTGCCGCTCTCGATGTACGGCAAAAACGTCGGCATGGACCAATGGCCGCTGACGCGCATAGCAGCGCGGTTGCTGAAAAACAATGACTCCAACAATCCCGAGGTACGAATCTGTTCGTGCGAGCCCAAATTCGGCGCGACTTTGTGGATGCGTTGCAGATCGATAATTTTCTGCAATGCTGCAATGGTTTGTGGCGAATTAAAATATCCCGTGGCGCGCCGGCCATCCGGCGAAAGCACGTCGCCACCGTGCATCCAAACCAATGGCATCCACATGTAGGTCATCTGCGGCCAAAGCACGCCGAATTGATCCGCCTCGCCGTCGCTGTCCGTATCTTTCGTCAATCGTTTGGCCGTGACAAGAAACTCCTCCCACGTCCATTGCGCCGGAGGGTAAGAAACGTTGGCCTCATCAAAAAGCTTTTTGTTATAATAGATCACCATCGGCGTAAAATCTTTCGGAAGCGCATACAGTGCGGAATCACGCCGGGCAATCGCGAGCACATTCGGGAAATAAACATTCAAATCGAAACCAAGCCGGCGAATGTGCGGCATCAAGTCGAGCACCACACCCTTGTTGACATAACTCGGAATCGAACCTGAGTCGAGCAAAAAGACGTCGGGTGGCGAGCCGGCCACGATGCTCAGGAGGATTTTCTGATCGTAGTGATGCGGCACCGGCTCCAGCGTTACACTCACGCCGGGATGAAGTTCTTCGAAGGCACGACTGATTTTATTCTCGTACTCAATGTCGCGCTGACGCGTCGACCAGTTGCTCACGCGCAGAGTGATTTCAGATGACGCGAGGAGGGTCGTATCGGCAAGCAGGCAAAAACAGAATACAGCGAGGGCGCATCGCACAAGTAGCATTCGAGGAAGAACGAGTTCGCGATTAAGTTGTACAAAATTGGTTTCCAAATTGTTGTGATTTTTTCCATGAAGCGCAAGGGCTTTGTCGCCGCCTTGACTTTACCGCCGCCTTTCGTTACTTTGATTCACCATAAGTTGACCGGCTCTTACACCAACATTTGGAGAGAAGGCATGATCGCCTCACGTTGTCACTGTCGATGTACAAATCGGGGAACAAGTCTTTCAAAGCCCGTGCCTTTATTGTTTGCGATGTTAACCGGCATCATCGTTCTCGCATGTTACCTGCCGCCGGCTCACGCACAAAATTCTCACAACTCGACGTCGAATCGCATCGCCCCGGTTTTGACCAAGAAAGTTCTGCAGGCAATAGACGGATTTAAGGGCGAGGTCGGCGTTTATGTGCGGCATCTCAAAAGCGGAAAAACCGTCATGATCCGCGCGGATGAACTTTTTCCCACGGCCAGCATGATCAAAGTGCCGATCATGTTGACTGCTTTTCAAAAAATTGAAGAGGGCGAACTGGATTATCACGGCGAGCAGACCTATCGTGATTCGTTGCTCTATGCGGGCGAAGATATTTTGGGATCATTCAAAGACGGCGAAAAAATCAAGCTGAGCAAAGTGATCATGCTGATGATTACTACAAGCGACAACACCGCAAGCTTATGGTGCCAAAAGCTCGTGGGCACGGGCACGGCAATCAACGAATGGCTGCAGGCGCACGGATTTTCACAAACACGGGTGAATTCGCGCACGCCCGGCCGCGAAGCCGACCGTGAAAAATTCGGCTGGGGGCAAACCACGCCGCGTGAAATGGCCGAGTTGTTGGTGATGATTCGTGAAGGCCGCGCCGTCAGCCCGGACGCGAGTGAGGAAATGTATCGCACGCTCACGCGCATTTACTGGAACGGCGAAGCCCTGTCACAAATTCCACCGTTCATACAGGCCGCATCGAAACAAGGCGCAGTCAACCGCTCGCGCTCTGAAGTCGTGCTCGTGAATGCGCCCTCCGGCGATTACGTGTTTTGTGTCATTACCAAGAATCAAGAAGACGAGAGCTGGCAATATGACAACGCCGGTTATGTGTTGCTGCGCAACATCTCGCGTTTGTTGTGGGAATATTTCGAGCCGAAATCGAAATGGCAACCGGCGCCCGGCGCGAAAAAATGGGCGAAGTGAGGAGCCACGCCGAGAAATCGCAGAAGCAAGGATGCAATGCAATCATGACGAAACTTCACTGTATCTCTTTGCCGACGCCTTTTCCGGTTGGGCCGGTCAATGTTTATTTGGCTGAGGGTGAGCCGTTGACTTTGATCGACACCGGCCCGAAAACTGAAGCAACGCGCGCCGCATTAAGCCAAGAATTGGCGCGGCTCGGCTACAACCTCGCTGATCTCAAGCAAATCATTCTTACTCACCATCATGTCGATCACCTCGGCCTGGCCGGGGAAATCGCGGCCCAATCCAATGCAAAAATTTTTGCGCATCCGTACAATCTGCCCTGGTTGCACGACTATGCCAGTACGCGCAAACACCACGCGCAGTTCTACCGGGGGTTTTGGAAACAGAACGGTGTGCCGCAGGAGTTGATTGAGCGCATGCTGTACCTCGGCGAGGCATTGACGCAATTCCGCGATTCCCACCTGCCGGTTCAGCCTTTGCCCGAGGGCCAGAAAATCCATTTTGCCGGCTGCGATTGGAGCGTGTATCACACGCCCGGCCATGCCGGCGGCTTGGTTTGCTTGTGGCACGCGCAGAGCCGCACGTTGATCTCAAACGACCATATCTTAAAAAATATTTCATCAAATCCCATTCTCGAACCGCCCATGTCCGGCGAGGCTACGCGGCCACAGCGTTTGCGCGATTATTTGCGTGAAATGAACCGCATGGCCGCATTAAATCCGCAAATTGCCTACACCGGCCACGGCGAGGCGGTGCGAAACGTTCGGGAACTGGTCGCCCGGCGTGTGGCATTCCATCACCGGCGCGCCGAAGCCATTTTAAGCGCGCTCGGTGCACGCACAATGAGTTTGTGGGAACTCACGCAGGGACTATTTCCGGCATTGACAAATGATGCTGATTTCTTCCTGGCAATTTCCGAAGTGCAGGGGCATTTGGACCTTTTGCAGAACGACCAGCGCATCGTTGAAACTTTTCACGGAGAAAAAGTTCTTTGGAAGCGCCAAGCCTAACCCTTCCGGCTTCACATCTCTCATTCAGAAACGTCTTTCAAATCCCCCTACTCAGAACCTGTCCATTGACCGCTAATTTTCTTTGACTCAACGTCGATCAGCGATGAATCGTGTCAGAGTTCTTCATTCCACCAAAAAAATTCTCCAGGTTTTGCCCAATTGTTTACACCAAGCGTTGCTCATTTATAAAACTATTTGGCTGCGTACCGGAATACTTCCCGCCTATCATCTGCGACAGCAGCTCGTTTGGGTGTTTTAAATTCATCAACTCCAGCATCAAAAAATGACTCTCAGGCAAGTTTTCACCAAACACTTTGCGAAGAAGTCCGTTGCGCGCCGCCAAGCCCATGATCATGAATTGATTTACGCCAACGGGAAATACTTCATTCAGGAGCGGCACCAGAGTCCGGCGATTATCGTGATGCCTTCGGCGCGCATCGTGTCTCATGTTTTTCTCGATTTGGTGATGGAGCTGGGCGAAGAGGTGATACTCGTCGTGGGGGAAACCATTTTCGAACAGAAGCCGAAACACGTCATGTCATTCAGCCCGGCGTTGGCGGCTAGCCGTTTGCAAGTTTTGCTGGCGGATTATCATGACATCATCAAGCGCCACCCGGGCATCGAGATGAGCGTGACAAACACCCGAAAGTGTTGCAGCCTGGTGTTATCCGCAAGCAAGCACATTTTCATGAATGTGTGTTCTCTGAACCCGTATGTCCGGCTTTTGGAGAGTCGCGGCATTCGCCAAACCGAAGAAATCTCGGGGCGCATGCCAAACGCTTGCGCCAAAGCCACGCCGGTGGACGAGATTCGTCTTGACGAGTTGAAGCAAGTGCTAACGCATTCGGCCGCGGCATTTTGCCCGCAACAGGAGTTGCTGCACTAAGGTGATCGCACGGCGTGAGGAGAACGCCAGTTTTGTTGTTGTGAATGGATGTCTTTGCAAGAATGCTGTGGTTGCACACGGTGATCGCGAGGCGTTTGGTTTTAGAAATGGCGGGGATTTTTGGGAGGAAACGCGTCGCGATCTTTTTTTATTCAATCTGCGATTTACTTCTCAAATGCCGCTTCCACTTGCTCAACCCTCTCGCTTATTTCCGTCCACTCTTCCAAAAACTTTTCAAGCTGGATTTCAACCTCCCGTTGCCGGCGAAGTTTTTGAGGATAGACATCCTTATTCGCGATAATCTGGGGATCGCACACCGCGGCAAGCAATTCCGTCTTTTCTTGTTCCAGGCGCGAAATTTCCCGTTCCAGCTCAATCAGGCGTTGTTTGAATGGCCGCAGTTCGCGTGACTTCTGCTGAACGCGTTCCGCGCGCAGGCGGCGTTCTTCTTTTTTATTCACAGCCGCGCTGGCCTTGTCAGCCTCCAGCGCTGTGGCCGTAAGCGGCGCGGGCGCGCTTGCCATTTGTTTGCGCCAGACGTAATCATCATACGTGCCGGGAAAA
>SZPB01000359.1 GCA_030263535.1 Cytophagia bacterium CHB2 | reverse complement strand
GCGCGGCCGCCGCGATTGTCGGTATGGCCTTGAATCTCAACTTCGATTTCGGAGTTTTCGTTGAGCGTGTTATACGCCTGCGTCAAAATCGCCTCAGATTCGGGCGAAAGCTCCGAACTGCCGCTTTTGAAAACCACGCCCTCGAGCACGATGGCTTTACCCACTTCGACTTTGAGCGTTTCTACGGCTTTCACGACTTTCGGCACGTCATCATCACCATTATTGGGATCGGTGCCGCGCGTGACTTCCGTGCCGTCGTTCACGCTGCCGCCGTCTGTGTCAGCCTTCAACGGATCGGTTTTGGTCTGCGTCACTTCGCGGCCATCTTGCAGGCCGTCGCCATCCGTGTCGGCTTTGTTGGCGTCAGTTTTATGCTGGTTGATTTCAGCGCCGTCGGCCAAACCGTCGCCGTCGCTGTCCGCATTGCTGGGATTGGTGTTATGCTTTGTTACTTCATCGCCGTCGCTCAGGCCGTCGCCGTCGCTGTCAGCTTTGTTCGGATTGGTATTGTGCTTGCGGACTTCATCGCTGTCGCTCAAACCGTCCGCATCCGAATCGGCTTTGAGCGGATCGGTTTTGTACAAATTCACTTCTTCGCCATCCGTCAAGCCGTCGCCGTCGGTATCGGCAAGATTGGGATTCGTGCCGCGCGCTTTTTCCTCCTTGTTGGTGAGCCCGTCGCCATCTTTGTCGGGATTGCCGCCGGCAAACCATGTCAAGCCGGCGGTGCCAGTGATGAAGGCATCATCCGAGCTTTCCGTGTCCTGGCCGTCGTACAGATCATCAAAAGCGTAGTGGTACAAACCGCGCAAATCCAGCGCCGTGTTCTCGCCTAATCCAATTTGAAAACCGCCGCCGAACGGCACTGCGAATGATTTGCGATCGTAACCCAGATTCACCGGGCCATCGGGATCAATGCCCACCAACTCCGCGCCAGCCGCCAAATAAGGACGAAAACCGCCGCCGAGTAAGGCCAAACGGCCCATCAAGCTCAAACTACTCACCACGGAACGAAAATCAGCAGCTCCGGTTTCTCCCGCCAATTCACCGATGTTCAATGCCGCTTCTTGCGAGAAACGATCGGTCAGAAAATATTCTGCCGCCACGCCGCCGTAGGCGCGTTGTTTGGCGGAATCGTAATCATCACCCTGATAATTCGTGATGCCCCCGCGAACGCCAAATGCGACGGAGCCTGCGCGCTCTTGCGCGTATGCGAACGATCCGAGCAATAACACCGCTAGTAGAGCTGGTAAAAATTTTTTAGACATCCTCGACTCCTCTTTTTGGTTCACACCCTCTTCCAATTATACAACCGTCCGACTTGTGTCGGCATTGTAACATAATAAGGCCAGCGGTCAGATGCAACTCAAGAGATGTAAAAACTTTTGACCGCCAGCCGGTGCCACAAAAAGTCGTGAGCGCAATGTCAAGTAGTCTTACCATCAATACTGTCTGGCCAAGAGGCGGTGTTGCAAGAATCAAATGCAGTCAGGCGTATTACGCCCCACCAGAAGAGTATCGCACGACTTGATTTTCACAGACATCAATACTGATGCCAAAGTGAAGCAGCCCGGCTGGCGAGAAAGCAAGCTTTTGTTTTTCTTGATTGTGAACGCATGAGCAACGCAACAAATTTTTTCGTGAATAACCTCCGGCTGGGGCAATTCACACTCAAGCTAACCATGTCTGCGCGATTTGCCCCGAACCCGGCTGCCGCTCCGCGACATGAACAGAATCCTCATCATCATTCGCCGGTTTTGCTTTGCGCTTTTTCGATGCGTTTTCTGGCCTCATTCGCGTTCTTGTGATTGGGAAATTTTTCGAGAATGATGCTGTAATATTCGATGGCTTTCTTGTAGTCCTTGGCCTTGTCTTCCATCACAGCGCCGGCCTTCAAGAGCATATCCGTGGCTTTGTCATCATAAGGATATTGCTCCGCAATCGCGGCGTAATGTTCTGCGGCTTTTGCGGGATCGTTCAGTTTGTCTTTGTAAAGATCTCCGGCTTTTTCGAGCGCTTGCGGGCCGCGGTTGTTGCCTCCGTGTTTCTCGACAATTTCATGGTATGCGGCAATTGCGGCGGTGTAATCTTTTAGATTATTCGCGTTGATTTCAGCAATCGCCAGCAGCGCCGCGGCTGTTTTTATGCTGTCCTGATCTGTGTCGGCGAATTTGCGATAATCCGCCAGCGCCCCGGCATAATCTTTCGTCTTGTCTTGTTTGATCTCCGCCATGCTAAACAACGCGGCTGCGGCAAATTCGCTTTGCGGATGATTTGCGACAACTTGCGCCAATACCTCCAGCGCTTGTTTGTGATCGCCAAGATTTTTCGAGAGAAGCATGCCGCGCGTGTAACGCGCATAAGGCAGATGCGGGCTTTCCGGGCAGCAATAATCCAGGCGCAGATAGCTCAGGTTCGCTTCGCGGTGCTCGCCTTGCAGCGCATAAAAATCCGCCTGCCAGCGCCAAACGTCGTCCAATCTCGTTTCCTCGGGAAATCGCGAGACAAACATGCGGGTATCGGCAATGAACTCCGGGCATAACTCTGCGCGTCCAATCGTGGCGGCTAATTTGAGATAATCGTAATAGCGTTCTGCAGGCGTTGCGCCGGCGCCCGGACTCTCCAGGCCGCCAGCAATGACGTCCGGGTGTCTTTGAAGGCGCCTTCCTCCATGACGATTTTACGGGCTTCTTTTGCGCTCTCATCCTTCCAGGTCGTACCGGGATAGAGATATACCGTTTTCAAGAATGCCGCAAACGCCGCCATTTTATTGCCTTTTTCCTGATGGACTTTCCCGATCAAGTATTGCGCCTCCGGCGTTCTTTCACTTTCCGGAAAAAGCAGGGTGAATTGTGTGAGTTCGCTTACCAGAAATTCGCTCAAATTCTTGTCGTGGCGATTGTAGATCTCTTGCAGAAAGCGGAACTGTTTGTCCGGATCAACCTCGGAAAACGCAACATATGGCAGCAGCAAGAGCAGGAGTAACAGCGGGGCGAGCAGGTCAAATTTTGCATTCCTCATAACAGCCTCCTCAATGATTTTATCAAAATTATTCGTGCTTGAACATTTAAAAATTAATTCAAACGCAAACGTTCACGATCTAATATTTTTCAACAATGCCGTCGTGCGTGATTAGTAACCTCACGGATTGCTGTGTTTCGCCCAGCAACCCCAAAGATTCGCCATCCAAAAAAAGTTCGGTTTGCCCGGCATTTCCGACCGCCACGCGAAAATGATCGCGGGCGCGCCAGGCATAAACTTCACCGCGTTGAAAAATGAAATCGGTTGAATCCTGATTATCCGTCACCACTTTCATCCAAACCCTGCCGTCCAGGCGCGCTTCTAATCGCATCAAGTTTGGCCCGGCTGTAAGCAGCGCCGGCGGCGCCGCTGCCTGTGCCGGCGCTTGTGCTGTCGGTGGTGTTGCACGCGACTGCCAAAAGAACCACGCTGCGCCGGCGAAGAGCATCCCCATCAAAACGCCGTAACTGATTTTGGCAACTGTGGTCGTGTACCAATGAGAACCCGGCCTTTTTTTCGGCTCGGCGGAAGCCGCAACGGACTCCGAAAATATCGTGAGAAATTTTTGCATGGGCGCCACCACCGCTTGCAGCGTTGAAGCTTCGCCGTCAAACGCGCGCAACTCGTGATGCCAGGTGTTGTGAATGCGCCGGAGCAAGCCGCGCAGCTTGTCTGAAAATTGCAGAGGCGCCGCGCCCATAGTTACCGCCGCCAGGAAGGCCGGAGGATTGGCCGCGACAAAGATCATCTTGTCGCCGTATTTCACCTCGTGCAAATCTCCGGCATTCTCAGAGCCAAATGCATCTTTGGTGAAATCTTGAATCGCGGTGAGCATGCCGCTCATCATTTGCAGTTTGCCGTTGTGTTCATGTTCTGGTGCAGCGGGCGCGTGCGCCATGAGCAAGCCGGTGCGCTGATCAATGAGGAAAAGTTGTTCGATTGTAAAAGGAAAAACTTGCGGAAGGGCGGCGAGCGGCTCAGGCATCCCAATCATTCTTGCTTTGAGCCGCGCCCACGTGGTTTGGAGATTGAATGCCTTATCGAGGCGTTCGTTGATTTGCTTGACGAGCTTGCGCATGGCTTCCGCCACCGCGCGGCGCACGGTTTGGCCGATCACCGGATAAAGCGCCTCGACCATTTCATCTTTGGATTCGGCGACTTGCTGTTTGATGGCCGGCCCCATCAGCGGCGCAACGATTTCCGCCATTTCCGCGCCCGAGCTGGCAATTTTTCGTTCCAGCAAATCTGCCACCACCGGGTTGAGTGAGGCCAGCAACGCTTCCCTGTCGGCAATCGTGTGGCGGAGATTCTGCAACTCCAGCTCGAGGGTCTTCAGGTGTGCACGATCCTGGCTGAGCAAAATCTCGCGCAAGCGCTCGACGCCTGCGGTATTTTGCGCATCACTGCTCATGGCGATTTGTGGTCATTCCCTTTGCCGGTAGAAGCCGTCTTAAGCGCGCGTCGTTTGCTGGATCGAGACTTGGTGGATTTGGATGAATTGGGGTTGGATTGCGCCGTCGTGCGCGAGGACGGGGCCGAGCGTAATTGCTTCGCCCAGCCCTCTAAAAGTTCAGCAAGTTTGATCCGGTTGTTGCGCTCGGCTCTGGCGCGCCGGCGCATGCGTTGCAGCTCAGTCTCCAGTTCTTCGAGCTTGCGTTTGACGCGGCTGCGATGCCGGACAAGGCGCCGGGCATATCGTTCCAAACGTTCGTCGTAGTCCGCCTGTATTTCTCCCAGTTTTTGGTCATACGCCAAACGCAGCTCCTGCTGCTGCACAACCAGTTGCTCGATTTGCCGGGATAGTTTTTGTTGGCGCATTTCAACTTCACGCATCGGGGGCCCTAGCACGATTTCTCGAATCGCTTCGAGTTGGCCTTGCTGGGCCTCGTGCCAGGCCGGTGTTTTTTGCTCCGCCACCATAGCCTCGCTTCCATGACGTACCATCGGGCAATTAAAGTATAGTTGAAATTTCCCAAATGCAAGTGCTTTATCCTTGCGCCCCGGCTCAAAGAATGCCGTTGCTTTTCAAGCGTTTTTTCATCATTTTACGCCGGGATGACGGGAGCGTGCGAAGCGTTATTCTTGATCAATGTCTAAAACGCAGCCGTTATGAAAAATCTTCTCAACGCGAAGCCATCGCCTCGCTGCCAGCCTTTTCGAACAAACTACTTCTGGTTGTTTTTGTTCTCCACCACGGCCTCATTGTTTTCTCAACAAATGAATGCCGTGACCTACGGCATTGAGCAAGGCCTGCCCACGAATCTCACCAAAGCCATCTGGCAAGATGATCTCGGTTTCATGTGGATTGGCACCGACGCCGGGTTGGTCCGCTTCGATGGTCGCCATTTCCTAACCTACACCGAGTCTCTGCCGAATCCGTTTGTCAAAAATTTCTATAGTCTACGCGATCGCCGATTGCTTGCTATCACGGATTTGGGCGTCAGCGTTATTCAGTCGCGCGGCGATACCACTATCTTCAAACCGTTCTTGCCCGGAAGTCGCATGCGGACGGATTCCACGTTGCATTATCCCAAGACTATTTACGAAGACAAAAACGGCGCGCTTTGGATCAGCGAGCCGGACGCCGTGGTGCGCTATCAAAACGGCAAATTCCGGCGATATCTTTTTAATGAAATTTACCGCGCCGACAGTTATACCCGGTCATTTTTGTTTACCGAAGATGAGGCGGGACGCTTGCTGGCAACATCGCAGCGGGGTTATTTGTTTTATTTTGATCCTGCCCAAGATTCCTTTCACAAAATTGCCGAGCGCCTGCCGGCAACCACATTTTCGATTGAAGCATTGCTGATGCGGCCGGGCGGCCGCCTCTGGGTTGGCAGCAATAACGGCCTTTTTGAGATGACGCTCACGCCGGACTTAAAAGGCCTGGCTTGGAAGCCGCTCGCGATGATCGAGGGCGGCGTTTCCTGCCTGGCAGAAGAGGCGAATGGCGACGTTTATCTCGGCACCTGGCGCGACGGGCTTTATCGCTGGCGCCTGTCTCAGGGCGAGAGGGCGCCGCAAAAATATGATGCGCTGCCGTTTCTCGTTGTGAATGCACTTTATGTTTCACCGGAGGCGCGACTTTGGGTGAGCGCAGATGAAGGACTTGCGCTTTTGCACAAAACGTTTTTTGCGGAATTCGACCTCGATGCGGTAGGCCCTTATATTCACGCCGTGACGATTGATTGTGATGGAAATGTCTTAACGACCGACGGGGAATCGATTTTCAAAATTACGCCGCACGGCGAGGCGTTTCATAGCCAGGCCATTTTCAAAAAACAGGAAAGCCTGATTTTGAGCCTGGCCTGTGAAGAACGAAAGATTTGGGCGGGCTATCGCGACGGTTTTGTGACGCATCATACCGAGGGCCGCGTGACAAAGATCATGGTGCCGCATTACGGCAATCGTGTGCTGTCCTTTTTGTTCTCAGATCAACAACAGAATTTGTGGATTTGCCAGGATGAAATGCCGGGCGTGCTGCGGCTCGATCGCGAGCGGAATATGCATTATTATTCCCGCCCCGAGGGATTGGAATCGCATCTCAACGTTATCAAACAAAGCCCGGAAGGCGTTATTTATGGCGGCGGCATCGGCC